>JAZRWU010000153.1:0-4754 GCA_045599885.1 Bacteroidales bacterium
ATGAACTATGAATATCAAATAGCCAAACGACTTTTTTTCGACCATTCGGGCGAGAAAAGGGTCTCGCGGCCTGCCGTCCGGATTGCCGTCATCGGAATCGCGGTGGGCCTGGCGGTCATGCTGCTGGCTGTGGCCATCGTGACCGGTTTCAAGCATCAGGTGGAGGAAAATGTCGTCGGGATGAGTTCGCATATTCAAGTGACGGCGTATATGACAGGCGATTCCTACGAGATGAATGCCTTGGAGATGCCCGATTCGCTGCCGGCTGTGCTGAGCCGGATTCCCGGCGTGCGGCACGTGCAGAAATTCACCACCAAACCGGGAGTCATCAAGACAGACGACCACGTGGAAGCCGTGGTGTTCAAAGGGGTTTCCGAAGATTTCGACCCGGATTTCCTGCGCGGAAAAATCACCCGGGGGCAACTGCCGGAATATATGACATCCGCCGATTCTGTTTCTGCGGAAGTGCTGATTTCCGAAGATCTGGCCCACCGACTCCGCCTCCAACCCGGTGACAGTTTCATTTCGTACTTCATCCGCAACGAGCGCATCACGGCCCGCAAATGGACAGTCTGCGGTATGTTCGAGACGCATTTTTCCGAATTCGACCGGCATTTCGTACTCGCCGGCAACCGCCAGCTGGCCAGAATCAACGGTTGGGAGCCGGAGCAGACGGGAGGCATCGAGCTCTTCGTTGACAATGTGCGCGAGCTCTATGAGACCGATATGAAAGTCTATGAGACACTGCTGAGAATCGGTGCGGAAAACGGACAGAACTATTATTCCCGCTCCATCTACGACCTGTATCCCGATATGTTCGGCTGGCTCGACCTGCTCGATATGAATGTCTGGCTGATTCTGGTGCTGATGTGCTTTGTCTCAGGCTTCAATATGATTTCCGGCCTGCTTATCCTGATTCTGGAACGCACCAATCTCATCGGCATGCTCAAAGCGATGGGCGCCGGCAACCGTTCCGTCCGCAAGGTCTTTCTCTATCTTTCCGGTTTTCTGATAGGGAAAGGCATCCTTTGGGGCAATCTGATCGGGCTCGGACTATGCGCCATCCAGTATTTCTTCCGGATTCTGCCGCTCGATTCGGCTGTCTATTATGTGGATGCCGTGCCTATTGAATGGAACCTCGGATTCATTCTGTTGCTCAATATCGGCACCGTGGCCGTCTCGCTGCTGATGATGCTGTTGCCATCGACCTTGGTGAGCCGCATCTCGCCCGTCAAAGCCATCCGTTTCGATTAAGAAGCTGTTTATGAACCTGTTCCCCGGTTATGCGTTATAGTTTTCTCCATAGGATTGAGATATTTCTGGCTGAAGAATGCCGGATAAGGACTCCGAAGCGGCTGCTGGTCGGTCTGAGCGGCGGCGCCGACTCAATGGCCCTGCTCGATGTGCTGCGGTGCCTGGGACACGACTGTCTGCCCGTGCATGTCAATTTCCAACTCCGGGGGGAAGAATCGCAGCGCGATGAGGAATTCGTGCGGCAATACTGTCAGAATCAGGGAATTCGCCTGATGGTGGAGACTCTGCCTGCCAAGCCCTACGCCGAGGAGCATCACCTTTCCATCGAAATGGCGGCCCGGGAACTGCGCTACCGCCGCTTCGAGGAATTGAGAATTCAAGAGCAGGCCGATTATCTCGCTGTGGGCCATCACAGTGACGACGATCTGGAGACCTTCTTTCTCAATCTGCTGCGTGGCAGCGGTCCCAAAGGATTGTGCGGCATGAAGCCTCTGCAAGGAAACATCCTCCGTCCCCTGCTCTGCGTAAGCCGAGAGGAAATACTTCATTATCTGGAATATAGAGGGATATCACACATCACCGACAGCAGCAATCTCTCCACGGAATTCCGCCGCAACCGACTCCGTCTCGAACTGCTTCCCTTACTCGAATCGGTGGAACCCGCCGCCAGAAAAAATATCGGCCGCAGCATTCACCTGCTCAAAGAATCCGAACGGCTCTACGAGACTCTGATGGAAGAGGAATATGCCCGGTGGACGGACAAGACTCAGGCCGATATCGCCCTACTGGAAGCGTCGCCAGTTGCCAAAGGATTGTTTCACAAATGGTTGAGCGATTTCGGTTTTTCCTCGTCCACGATTTTTCAAATCTGGGAAAACCGGCAGGGTCAAAGCGGACAAATGTACGAATCGGCCACTCACCGGCTGTTGCTCGACCGTCAAGTCTGGCATTTGGAAGCCAAAAGCGAGAAGTCACAAAAGGAAAATGCCGATTCTGAATTCATTCTGATTCAAAAAGACGACAGATGCGTGAAATGTCCGCTGCCGGGAAATCCGCCATTAGAGGTTGACATGACGGAAATCCCTCAAGGTCAGAATCCCATGGACTATTTGAGCCGTCAGCCCGAAGAATTGTGCATCGACGGTTCCAGACTCATTTTTCCGCTCAGACTCCGTTTCGCCCGGCCCGGCGACCGCTTCCGTCCTTTCGGCATGCAGGGCAGCCGGCTGCTCAGCGATTTCCTGACCGACCTCAAATGCTCGCGCTTCGAAAAAGAGCGTTGTCTGGTTCTATGCAACGGCGACGGAGAAATCATCTGGGTGGTCGGAAGAAGAGCCTCGCAAACCTTCGCCCTCCATCCCGGGAGCCGTGTTCTCTACAAGATGAAGGCGGGGTGATATCCTTTCGTCACGGAAAGATTATAATCTGATTTTTCCTGACGTGTTTTCGGCTCAATTTAATTAAATAATGGCTCACTTTGCCATAATTTGAGCCGAAAATTATTATCTTTGAGCTGAAAAAATTTTACATTATGGACAGCCTTTATTTCAACATCCTCCGATATCTCCAGTACCACCCCGAATCTTCGCGGTCTGAGATTATGGAAGGCATCGGGACCGATGCCAGCCCCGCCAGCGTCAAAAGAAGAATGGCGGAAGCCGTCACGTCTGGAGATGTTGTAGTGGTTGGAGCAGGTCGCGCTACGAAATTCAAACTGACTGAAAGGGCATTGCTACTGATGCCTTTCGATATAGATACATATTTCCGGAAAGAAATCGATGAACGGGAAATCCACGGGTCATACAATTTTGAGCTCATTTCTGATCTTCTGCCCAAGGTGGAGATATTCACAAAAGAGGAGATGGCCGCTTTGAATGCCGCTCAGCTGCAGTTTTGTAAGAACATATCCGAGTTGACCGAGAATGAGTATCGGAAGGAGATGGAACGCCTGGGTGTTGACCTCAGCTGGAAATCGTCCCAGATAGAAGGCAACACCTACACGCTTCTGGAAACCGAACGTCTTCTCAAGGAGAAGATAACCGCGTCCGGGAAGACACAGGAGGAAGCGATAATGCTTCTTAATCATAAGGATGCTCTAAAGTTCGTGCTTGACAATCCGGATTACATGAGCCATCTCACCATTCACAGGATAGAGGATATTCATTCCATCCTTACAAAAGAACTGGACGTTGACAATGGACTTCGTCATCGCAGGGTCGGAATAACAGGAACCAATTACTCTCCACTGGATAATCAGTTTCAGATCGAGGATGCGCTGAAAGCGACATGTGACCTGATAAACGGCAAAGAGAACCCTTTCGAGAAAGCTCTGCTGGCAATTCTGTTGCTGTCATATATACAGCCGTTTTCGGATGGGAACAAACGTACGTCAAGGATTACCGGCAATGCGCTTCTCATCTCTGGAGGATATTGTCCTATGTCGTTCAGGAGTGTCGACTCGATTGATTACAAAAAAGCCATGCTGATATTCTATGAGCAGAACAACATCTCCGCATTTAAGAAGATATTCATAGAACAGTACCTCTTTGCCGTTGAGAGTTACTTTTAGGCTTACGTCTTAACATCGTTCGGAGGCGTAAACGAACTCAATAACCTGCTCTTGTCGCAAGGTGTTTAAAGTGAACTATGGAAGTTGTCGTCAGATAACAACCCATATCCTTTCGTCACATATAGAGAAGGGGAGAAGAATTCACGCCAAAATAGCCCCGGAGCCGAGGAGTTCGTCCCCATCGTACCAAGCGGCGAACTGGCCGGCGGTGATGCTTTTCTGGGGCTGGTCGAAATCGATGAAAAGGCCATCCTCGTAGAGATGCAGCGTCGCTTCCTGCAGCGGCTGGCGATAGCGGATGCGCACCTGGCAACGGAGCGTTTCCCCGAGTTTCAAAGCCAGGTCGGGACGCACCCAGTGGATTTCGTCGGGGGCAATCAGCAGCGTCTTGCGCAGGAGCCCGGGATGATCGTCGCCACGGCCCACGAAAACATAATTGTTGACGACATCGGTTGCCAGAACATACATCGGCTTTTCCGTGCCGCCGATGTGCAGACCTTTGCGCTGGCCCACCGTATAGAAATGAGCGCCTTCGTGGCTGCCGAGCCGTTTGCCGTCCTTGGAGCGGTAAAAATAGGGTCGGGCCTGTTTTTGCAGACGCAGATGCAGCTCTTCGGGATACATCCGCTGATAGGCTTTGAAATCGGCGGGAATCTCGTAAATGTCGCCTTCGCGGGCGGCGAGTTTCTGCTGGAGGAAAACCGGAAGATCGACTTTCCCGACAAAACAGATGCCCTGAGAATCACGCTTCTGTGCCGTAGCCAGGCCCAGTTCGGCGGCGATGCGCCGGATTTCGGGTTTGTACATGTCGCCGATGGGGAACATCGCATGCGAGAGTTGTTCCTGAGAGAGTTGGCAGAGGAAATACGACTGATCCTTGTTGGGATCGCTGCCCGCCAGAAGACGGTAGGTGCGGCTGCCGTCGGCATGC
>JAZRWU010000154.1:0-2270 GCA_045599885.1 Bacteroidales bacterium
CATCTCTGTCCTTCATCAGTGGAATGGTCTTGTCGTAACCGAGAGAAGAACCGCTGTCGTAGATCGGAGCCATACCGAGCCATTCCAATGTTTCCGCATTGCGGAGCGCACCGAAATTGTTCAGATGCCGGTCTTCATTGACAATGAGATAGTCCAGAACGATCATACGGTCAAGGAATGGTACTACATCCGGGATTCCCAATGCTTCGGCGCAGTTTACAAAATGCTCATATACCGAGAGATTATTCGGTTGCTTCTTTGTCTGGATGATTCGCCATGCGGTCACAACTTCTGTATTTTCATCCACAAAGTCAGCGCAGATACTATATGGCGCGCCTTTGTTCCAGATCAACCAATAGGGTACACATGAGATATGCAATCGCTTCATGATCTCTGTGGCTATGACTTCATTTAACGGCTGCTGCCGATATGGGTTAGAACCGCCTTTTACAAGACAGCGGTTTCCGTCAATGATTTTCCAGCGTTTTTTCAGGTTGCCGTCGGAGGTGCTGTCCGGGGAAGAAAAATTGATGGCGTTGGACTTTTTCGCCGAGCCAAACAGAATGTCACCGATATCTTCGGAAAATTCATTGCCGAAGAAGTTGGTGTCATCCCATGTCAGATCGCTGTCCTTTGGACAAATCCAATATTGGTCAGAGAGGCTTAATCCGTAGCAACGGACAAGCAGCGATTTGGTGTCTGTAATTTCCAGAGTTTCAAGCGCTTCCCGGACACCGGAGCGGGTGGCAGGAATGGAACGCTCCGTCCACCAGTCGATGAGCTTTTTTCGGTCAACGGTATTATTCTTTACGGAGATACCGACCGGAAGATGCTCGGGGGCATAAACCTTCTCGACCTTCTGTATAAATCCGGTCGTATCATCCAGCCAAAGCTCTGCCACCGGAACTCGTTTGTGCATCAAAGTACAGGTCGTATGCGGCGTATCCGGTTTTTGCTCTTTGGATAATCCGGCAAACTCGGCCTTGACAGTCTTCAATTCCTCTTGCAGTGCCTTACGCAGTTCGATTTGCGCCGATACTTCGGCAAGCTCATTGTCTTTGAGATAACGACTTTTCTTTCTGCCGTTTTCAGACCACTGATGATAGAAGTATACCTGATTTCCGATGACCTTCTTTGAGAGGTAGCCCTTCGGCAACGCATTGATCTGTGCTGTCAGATTGGCGATTTTTTCCGTCAAATTTATCTTATCCACAATCATCCCTCCTGTCGTACCCTCTATATTATACCCTATTATAACCCCGTTAGTCAATAGGATTTGAGAGTTTGAAGGAGGGAAGAAAACAAACGATGTATCGTAAAATCATATTGTTACTCGATGCCAAAAGGTAGCTTCACCAAAGGATCTGGTATCGCTGATCTTCATGATGCCCTCATTTCTCCGTACGGCGAAGTCAAGGGGGATTTATTATAAATCGGCGCTTGATAAACAAATCTGTAGAAGGCCCCTTTGCTATATTTTTAGCCATTTCGTGTCATTCGGTGAAGCACGGCGTTTGATTCGATTGGGGTTAATCTCGCAGATATCGACATCGCCCTTCAGTCTCCTGGACAATAGATTTTCACAAAACTATTTGCCGGAACAATAATATAACCCAGAGTATTTTCTATTTCCAGAGTTGTTGCTGAATGTTTTTTATTGAATTAGCGTTGTTGCTTCAACGCCAGCCCGATCAGTCGATCCGTCTGGTCTGCCAAAAACAGCGGGATATTCAGCACATCGCCGTCCAACTTCAGGTTGTCCAGTGAGAAGCGGACGCGGAGCTTGACCTGCTCCGGGAACAGCTCCTTGAACTTCCTCAAGCTCTTGCTGGTGGTGTTCGCCTCGCTCTTGACTTCCACCGGGAAGATGTCGTTCTCCCGCTGGATCAGGAAGTCCACCTCGTAAGGGGGATTGTTCTGCGACCAGTACCGGGGAACCACCTCAAACTGCGTCAGCAGCGTTTGCAGCACGAAGTTCTCCGTCAGCGCCCCTTTGAACTCTGTGAACAGTCTGTTTCCCTCCCCGAAAGCGGTGGGGGCAAGCTGGGCCAGACGACGGAGCAGGCCCACGTCCACCAGGTATATCTTGTAGGCCGACAGGTCATCATACGCCGAAACCGGCAAGCCCGGTGCGGCAGAGCGATAGACCTTATGCACCAAGCGGGCATCCACCAGCCATTGCAGCGCATCCTCGTATTCCCGCGCCCGGGCGCCCACTTTGACCACCTTGTAGATGAACTTCTTGTTTTCCCGTGCCAGCTGCGAGGGTA
>JAZRWU010000155.1:0-2732 GCA_045599885.1 Bacteroidales bacterium
GCCGTGTCCTCGGTCCCCGTGGCCTTATGCCGAACCCCAAGAGCGGTACTGTTACGATGGAAATCGGTAAAGCAATCAAGGAAGTAAAACAAGGTAAGATCGACTTCAAGGTGGATAAGAGCGGTATCGTTCATTCCTCCATCGGTAAGGTTTCCTTCACTCCCGACCAGATTTTCGGGAATGCCAAGGAATTCGTTCAGACCTTGATCAAACTGAAACCTGCCGTTGCCAAGGGTACGTATATCAAGAGCATTTATCTTTCAAGCACAATGAGTCGTGGTCTGAGAGTCGATCCGAAGAGCATTGAAGATTAAAACGATTGAATTATGAAGAAAGAAGATAAAAATCTTGTTATCGAATCGATTGCCTCTCTTATCAAAGAGTACGGTCATTTCTATATTACCGATATCACCGCTCTCGATTCTGAGAAGACCAGCCAGTTGAGAAGACGTTGCTTCGCCGACGGAATCAAGCTGGTGATGGTTAAGAATACCTTGCTTCGCAAAGCCTTGGAAAGCTTTGAAACGGATTATTCTCCTCTTTTCGGTTCTTTGAAGGGCAATACCGCTCTGATGTTCTGTCAGACCGGCAATGTGCCTGCCAAGCTGATTAAAGAGGTGGGTGCCAAACAAGGCGTTCCTGCATTGAAAGCTGCTTGTGTGGAAGAATGCTTCTACATCGGTCCCGACCAGTTGGAGACCTTGGTTCACGTAAAGAGCAAAAACGATCTTATCGCAGATGTTGTTGCCTTGCTGCAATCACCGGCCAAGAACGTGGTTTCTGCCCTCCAGAGCGGAGGCTCTATTCTCCACGGTGTTTTGAAAACCCTGGGCGAAAAAGAACAGTAGGATATGTCCTACACCTTAAACAAAACAATTATTTACAAACAACATTTTAATACATTACGAAAATGGCAGATTTGAAAGCTTTTGCTGAACAATTGGTTAATTTGACCGTTAAGGAAGTCAACGAACTCGCTGAAATCCTCGAGAACGAATATGGTATCAAGCCCGCCGCTGCAGCTGTTGCAGTTGCCGCTGATCCTGCTGCTGCCGCAGCTGACGCTCCCGCTGAGAAAACATCCTTCGACGTTGTCCTGAAGTCGGCCGGTGCCGCCAAGTTGGGCGTTGTCAAGGCTGTTAAGGAAGCTTGCGGTCTTGGTCTGAAAGAAGCAAAGGATTTGGTTGACGCCGCTCCTTCGACCCTGAAGGAAGGTGTTGGCAAAGATGAAGCCGAGGCTTTGAAGAAGGCCCTGGAAGAAGCTGGCGCAGAAATTGAACTTAAATAAGTTACACGCCTGTTAATCAGGTGATTCGGTTTAGAGTCTCTGTTTCCGGAGACTCTAAGCCGAATTGTGTCTATATTCCAAATTCTGTTTCAAATCCCTCGATAAATGTCTTCAGTAACTGATAATCAAAGAATTAATTTTGCATCTATCCAGAGCCCGATTTCTTATCCCGATTTTCTGGAAGTGCAATTGAAGTCTTTTCAGGACTTCCTACAATTGGACACTCCCCCCGAAAAAAGAAAAAACGAAGGATTGTACAAAGTATTCGCTGAGAGTTTTCCCATCACGGATACACGAAATAATTTCGTACTCGAATTTTTGGATTATTATGTGGATCCGCCACGCTATTCCATCGAGGAATGCATAGAGCGCGGTTTGACATATTCCGTACCGCTTAAGGCCAAGCTCAGACTTTATTGTACCGACCCCGACCATGAGGACTTCGAAACCAAGGTTCAGGATGTCTATCTGGGTGCCATTCCTTATATGACTCCCAAAGGTACGTTCGTCATCAACGGAGCAGAGCGCGTCATCGTATCCCAGTTGCACCGCAGTCCCGGTGTCTTCTTCGGACAAAGCGTTCACGCCAACGGTACCAAATTGTATTCGGCCCGTATCATCCCGTTCAAAGGCTCGTGGATTGAATTTGCCACGGACATCAACAACGTGATGTATGCCTACATCGACCGAAAGAAGAAATTACCCGTGACCACCTTGTTGCGGGCCATCGGATTCGAGACCGATAAAGAAATCCTTGACATCTTTGATTTGTCCGAAGAAATTAAAGTCACCAAGACCGGACTGAAGAAATACATCGGCCGCAAGCTCGCCGCCCGTGTGCTCAAGAGCTGGGTCGAGGATTTTGTCGATGAGGATACCGGTGAGGTGGTCTCCCTGGAGCGCAACGAAGTGGTCGTCGATCGCGAGACCGTTCTGGAGGCCTCTCACATTGAAAGCATTATCGAATCGGGCACCCCGACCATCCTCCTGCACAAGGAAGAAGAGGGCCGTTCGGATTATGCCATCATTTTCAATACCCTGCAAAAAGATCCGAGCAACTCGGAAAAAGAAGCTGTCAATTACATCTATCATCAGCTGCGCAACGCCGACCCCGCCGATGATGCCAGTGCCCGTGAAGTCATCCAAAACCTGTTCTTCTCGGAGAAACGCTATGATTTGGGCGAGGTGGGCCGTTACCGCATCAACAAGAAATTGCAGCAGGATACGGATATGAGCATCAAGGTGCTCACCCAAGAGGATATCATCCATATCATCTCCTACCTGATTGAGCTGGTCAACTCCAATGCCGATGTCGATGATATCGACCACTTGAGCAACCGTCGTGTCCGTACCGTCGGTGAGCAGTTGAACACCCAATTCGGTATCGGTCTGGCCCGTATGGCCCGTACCATCCGCGACCGTATGAACGTCCGCGACAACGAAG
>JAZRWU010000156.1:0-2318 GCA_045599885.1 Bacteroidales bacterium
CCTGAAGGATGTTCAGGCCGGCCGACTTCAGGGCGCAACCCAGGCAGGTTGCCAGATTGCCGGCTCCCAACAACACGATATCCTGAATCGGACGGGACATAGGCAAGTTATTATCAATCAGCAGAATATTGATTCTTATGAAGTTTTTCCCACTTCATTTTCCCATCATCGAAAGGCTGTTTTTCCTCATTTTTATATCCAATAGCCACCATACAGAGCACACCGAATTTTTCGGGAAGATTCAAGAGTGAGCGCACATAATCTTCGGTAGGCACTCCCTCGGCCGTCTGACGGAGACGGAGCTGCACCCAACAGCTGCCCAAGCCTTTTTCCGCCACTTGAAGCTGGAGATATGAGGCGGCGATAGAAGCGTCCTCCACCCAGACATCGGTTTTTTCCGTGTCGGCCACGACCACCACAATCAGCGGTGCCTTTTCCACAAAAGCACTGTTGGCAGCACGGCAACGGCCCAGAGCGGCTTTGATTTCGGGATCATCGACCAAGATAAATTCCCAAGGGGTGGAGCGTTTGGAAGAAGGAGCCATCAGAGCTGCGGTCATCAATTCCCGTATCAGTTCAGGACTCAACGTGGCGTCGGTATATTTTCGGATGCTGCGACGCTGATGCATCAAGGCGGATAAATTGTCCATATTGAATAATAATGAGACGCAAAAATACGTTTTATTCAGCAGATTCGGCTACATTTGTGATTATTTTCTTCCTTGACTTCCTACGATGAGACAGGCATTCCATTCACCGGGCTTTTGGCTGAAACGGCTTCTTATACGGGCCGCCGGCTTGTCGGGGCTGCTTGTCTTTCTGAGTGGAATCTTCTCAAGCGCTGTGGTATATGCCCAATCGTCCATGAAATCCGTCCGCATCTCGGGTTTCATCACCGACTCCAACCACAAGCCCCTGGAACTGGTCAATGTCTGGGAACAATACAGCCGACAGGGCGGCAGCAGCGATGAGAACGGCTATTACGACATGACGCTCCCGGCCCGCGACACGGTGATACTGCATTTCAGCTGTCTGTCATACAAAACGGCTGTCCGCATCGTTCCGGTAGAGATGAACCACTTGAGGCTCAACGTGATGCTTCAAAACAGCAGCCAAACTCTCAACGATGTGAGCGTTTCGGCCCGACAGCATCAGCAGGATATGATGCAGTCGCTCGACCCGTCCGCCGTCCGCCTGCTGCCCGACCCGAGCGGTGGCAGCATTGAAGCCCTGCTCGTCACCTTTGCGGGAGTGAATTCCAATAACGAACTCAGCACGCAGTATTCCGTCCGGGGCGGCAACTACGACGAGAACCTGGTTTATGTCAACGGTACGGAAATATACCGTCCTCTGCTGATCCGCAGCGGGCAACAGGAAGGACTCAGCTTCGTCAATCCGCAGCTCACCCGCTCCGTCCAGTTCTCGGCCGGCGGCTTCGACGCACGCTACGGCGACAAAAGCGCTTCCGTCCTCGATATCCGCTACAAAAAACCAGAGCGGTTCGAAGCCTCGGTCAATGCCAGCCTGCTCGGTGTCAATGCCTATGCCGGCAGCGCCTCCCGCGACGGGAAATTCTCCCAAATCCACGGCATACGGTACAAGACCAATGCGTATCTGCTGGGAAGCCTGCAGACCCAAGGGGAATACAAACCTTCGTATTTCGATTATCAGACTTACCTGACCTACACTTTCAAACCGGGCCTGGAACTATCGTTTTTAGGGAACATCTCCCAAAACGTCTATGAATTCACACCCGAATCGCGCGAGACGGAAATGGGCACTTTCAACACAAAATACCGTTTCGAGGTCTATTTTGACGGCATGGAAAAAGACTTGTTCCGCACGGGATTCGGAGCTCTCAACCTGCATTCCGAGAGGCACAGGAAACTGAAAACCGACTGGACGCTTTCGGCTTTCCGTACCGATGAACAGGAGAATTACGACATCACCGGGCAATACTGGCTGAGCGAGATGCCGGTTCTGAACAATAAGGTGGATACGGCCAATGCCAATTTCATCGGAGTCGGCACCTACCACGAACATGCCCGTAACCATCTTCAAGCCAATGTGATAAGTCTTCAGCACAAAGGACAGTGGGATGCCGGACATCATCATCTGCAATGGGGGCTGGGGTATCAGCTGGAAAGAATCTCCGACAGAATACGGGAGTGGGAAGTGCTCGATTCGGCCGGTTACAGCCTGCCTTACAGCGACCGGGAGATTCTGTTCACAGAGAATCTGAGTTCGAAGCAGCGGATGGACAATTCCCGCCTGACTTCTTATCTGCAAGACACATGGAAAGCCCGGACCTCGGCCGG
>JAZRWU010000157.1:0-6630 GCA_045599885.1 Bacteroidales bacterium
GTAATAGACATCGTTGTCCTGAGCGCCGTACAACTTGCCTTCTCCAAGATTCGCCGGATAGGACAGGCATTCGCGAAGCAAGGCATAGGCACGATCCCTTTCTTCCAAAGCCTTCTTTTCACGGAGTATACGGCAGGCCAAGCCGATGCGGGCAATCTGATATTGTCCGCTCACCTTGCCTTCGCCACCTTCCCATGGATGAAAAATCCTATTGTCTATCAAGTCTTTGGCTTCTTCATAACGGCCGAGTTGATTGAGCAGCGTGGCTTGTTCCAAAACCAGGTCATCGCGTCGCCGCACCAGTCCGGAATATTTCTCAAACAAAGTAAGTCGCTCTGAATGAGGATATTGCATACGTTTGTAGAGCTGGTCCATTTCCATAAAGACACGGGCGTCGTTCTCATTCAAAGAGAATGCTTTCTCCATACAAGCCAAGGCCTTGGCCGCATCCTGCCGTTTATTGAACCACACGAGTGCCAGATTGCGCCAAACCGTCGGAAAATCAGGCTCCAATAAGGACGAACGTTCCCATAATGACTGCGCCAGATCATACTGACGTTTGTCATAATAGAAATTGCCGAGATAATAACAGGCCCGGGCATCTTCCTGACAGGACGAGAGCGCCATCACCGCTTCCACACGGTTCGGGAAACAGAAATCCTGCGCTTGAAGTGCTGCCAGTTTGGAATCGGAGGAGGATTTTCCTATCCAGGCCCGATAATAATAAGTCATAGGACTGACAGCCTTTTCTTCTATAGCCATATCCCACACGGCCATCGCTGAATCATAAAGGCCGGCAGCCACATAATCCAATGCCAACTCATCGTAATTGTTGACATCGGCACGCATCAGTTCTCTCATTTCCTCCGTTCTGCCCGATTCAAACAGGACGGCATAATTGAAGGGATTGATTTCGAGCGATTCCCCGGCCCAACGCCGGCAGGCGTCTGTTTGACCGAGACGACGCAGCAGGGCCGTTTTCAAAGCTCTTGCCTTATGATTGTGCCAACCGGAAAGCAAAGCTTTTTCCACCTCATGCAAGGCTGATTCCCAGTTCCCGCGCAAAGTGCTGATCTGGGCGCAGGCCATATATCCCGCATCCTGCCAGGCTTTGTTCCAAGTGGATTTGCAGAACCAGTCGTAGGCTTCATCCATTTTGGACATATCACCGTCTGTCAGAGCCTGATATTTGAGACTGAGCCCGAGATTGTAGATGGGTTCTCCATCGTAAGGATTGGGGTTGCGTTTCTGCAGAACCCGGACAGCCGTACGGAAATAACTTTCAGCAGATTCAAAACGGCCGCGACGCAACATCCACAGGCCGGCAGCGTTGTTGCAACGGACATCCAAGGGATCACGACGCAGCGCCTCCTCATAATACTCCATAGCTGACCAGGTAGCGTGCCGGTATTGTTCCAGATGCAGTCCCGTCAGGAACAGCTGTTCGTTGGTTTTGATTTCCTCCGGTTTCAGAGCGGCTTCAGCGGCCTCCGGAACAGGTTGAATATCATCAGGTTCCGGATATCTGGACAGCACTGTCCGACCATTCTGCACCAAGTCAATCCGGAGATGACGGAGTTGTTCCTCACTCAAGCTCATTTCCTGTATCAGAATGTTTTCAGGACTGATCACATGATTCCGGTCATACAGAATGCCTTCAGGGGTATGAAGCACCACCTGCACTTCCTGACGTGAGGTCGCAAAAATCTTAAAACCCTGCGTATCGACCGCCATCAGAAAATCCTTGCTGGCATTCTGTACCCTTCCCAATTCCCGATACGGCAGGAAATACTGGACAAAAGATTTTTCCTCATAAGGCATCAGCCAACTGAAATCCGGCTGATTCTCTGTATAGACACCCGCCATCAGTTCGATATAGGGTCCGTCCTCATCGGTCAGATTGCGGTCCCAGGCGCGTCCGAAATCTCCGTTGCCCCAAGTCCATTGCTTTTTGCCGGGTGAATAATGATGATCCGCCACATGAAGCATTCCCGCTTGGGTGTCGTTCTCATATCCACCTTCGAAATCATACTTGGAACGGGCCACCATATAAGAAGTCGGAACGAAAATATTCTTATAATTGGAAATATCGACTCCGGCTGAATAATCCATCTTATAATAGGTTCCGGTAGCTATCGGGAAAGTGCTCACCGCTCTTTTTCCATGATCGAAAACGGCATTGACATCCGGCGGGAAAATGCTCTGATAGGCATCGTTTACTGCCACGGCCGGATTGGCCCACCATAGGAAAGTCTGAGGCACTTCCGTCGGATTGTACAGACGGCCTCTAACCTCAAGATAGGCACAACCGGGACGCAGACGGAAACCTGCCTGACCCTGTTGGTGGAACATACGTTCCCGTTCATTGACCCAAACTGTCACGGAACCGTCGGAAGCATCCTCAATACGGCAATCCACCGGCATAAACGTGCTCGGACGGTGATGCTGAGGCCAGTTGAATTCGATGCCGCCGCTGATCCAAGGACCTGCCAGACCGACCAATGCCGGTTTGATCACCCGATTGTAATATATGAAATGTCTTTGTCGGATCTTGTCGTAAGCCATCTGGACTCTTCCACCCAATTCGGGAAGAATCATCACTTTGATATATTCATTTTCGAGAAATACGGCTTGATAGACATGATCTGTCGGCTCATCCGCCATACTCTCTATCACAGGATAGGGATATACCACGCCACTGCTTCCCTGATACACACGTTTTTCCAGAAAAACAGGATTCTTCTCGGGACAGCCCACCTCATAGGTCGGAATATGGACGGCTTCCCGCCAGGCCCGCACATTATTATTCATATCGTTATGGTTGAGGTCCATTATTTCAGAAAAAAGATTATGACTCTTTAACAAGTTCCCGACTGAGTTCATCAAGCGAGCGTCCTTTGGTTTCAGGGCAATACCGCCACAGGTAAAGCGATGCCAGCAGGCAGATGCCGCTGTATATCCAGAATGAGCCGTAACTGCCCAGCGAAGCATTCATCAGAGGGAAGGTATAGGTAAGCGTACAGCAACCCACCCATAAGGCGAAAGTACAGGTGGCCATCGCCACACCGCGGATACGGTCGGGGAAAATTTCAGACAACAGTACCCAGGTGATCGGTCCGAGAGTCATCGCATAACAGGAAATGGCCAGCACCACCAACAGGACCATCAGTACACCTTTCACCTCAAAGAAGTAGCAGGTCCCGAGAATCAGGTAAATCAGTCCCAGTCCGCAAGAGCCTATCAGCATCAGGGTCCGGCGTCCCCAGCGCTCCACCGTATATAATGCCACAAAGGTAAACAGCACGTTGGCGATACCGGTGATGACAATATTGATGAACATGCCGTCCACCGTGAAGCCGGCACCTTCGAAGATTTCCTGGGCGTAATTGAAAATGACATTCGTGCCGCACCATTGTTGGAAAACAGCGATAATCAGTCCAAGGAGCAGCACTCTGCCGTACTTGCCCTGGAAAAGCTCCGCCAAACCAGCCTGAGCGCGTTGATTGCCGGGAACCGTCTCTCCGTTTTTCATCCGAAGATAAACCGGGCTTTCCGGAATCAGGAAAGAAAGAGCCAGGAACAGAGCCGCCGGCAAGGTCTCGGCCCAGAACATCCAGCGCCATCCCATCTGCACATTCCAGGTGTCCAGCAGTTCCGCCGTCGAGAGGGACGCATCCACCGGTCTGGCCAACAGCATATTGACTATCTGAGCCGCAAGAATACCGAGCACAATGGCCATCTGGTTGAGGCTGACCATACGGCCCCGGATTTCCGCCGGAGACACTTCCGCTATATACATGGGAGACAGCGCCGAGGCCACCCCGATGCCGATGCCGCCGATAAAACGGGCTATATTGAACAGCAGGAAATCATTGAACAGACCGGTCGCCACCGCACTGAGAGTGAACAGGACAGCCGCCGTGGTGAGCAATCTCTTGCGGCCGAAACGGTCGGCCAGCATGCCGGCAGTCATAGCCCCGAACAGACAGCCTATGTTGGCCGTGGTCATGGCCAGCCCTTGAAGCCCCGGAGCATCGCTGATACCGAAAAACAATTCATAGAAAGGTTTGGCACCTCCGATGACGACCCAGTCGTAACCGAAAAGCAGACCTCCCATCGCCGAGACGGAACAGATGAAATAAAGAAATCCTTTTGTCGAATTCATACGTTGTTATTTTTTGCAAATATGCGACAATAAGAAGAAAAATAAAACACTCAGCTGTTAAAATCCGCCATTATTTCAGCATCAAAGGATATACACTCAAATATAGGAATATTCAAGAAAATGGTTTACATTTGAAGCCTCGAAGTGTGCCTTATCATCAAGGTCACTTATGGCTTATATATGGAATTTCAAGTTTAACCCTAATTTATAAAGCATTATGAAAGCTTTCATGGATGAAAATTTCATGCTCGACAACGAAGTCTCACAACAACTCTTCCACGAGCATGCCAAAAATCTCCCTATCATCGACTACCATTGTCATCTGAATCCCGAATTCATTGCCAAAGACCGAAAATTCGACAATCTCGGACAAATCTGGCTCGAAGGTGACCATTATAAATGGCGCGCCATGCGTACCAACGGGATCGATGAGCGCTTCTGCACCGGCAAAGACACCACCGACTGGGAAAAATTCGAGAAATGGGCGGAGACCGTTCCCTATACCATGCGCAACCCGCTGTATCATTGGACTCATCTCGAACTGAAAACCTGTTTCGGCGTGACCAAGATTCTCAAACCCGAAACCGCGCGTGAGATTTTTGACGAATGCACCGCCAAGCTCCGTACTCCCGAATACAGCGCCCGCAACCTGATGCGCAAATATCATGTGGAGACCGTCTGCACCACCGACGACCCCGTGGACAGCCTCGAATATCACCTTCAACTCAAGAACGAAGGCTTTGAAATCAAAGTGCTTCCGACCTGGCGTCCCGACAAGGCCATGGCCGTGGAGAATCCCGCCAATTTCCGTGCGTATATTGAGAAACTGTCCAACGTTTCCGGCGTTTCGATTTCCTGCTTCGCCGATGTCATCGACGCGCTGCAGAAACGTCACGATTTCTTCGCTTCCGTCGGTTGCCGTCTGAGCGACCACGGCATCGAGGAATTCTATGCCGAAGACTACACCCAGGCCGAAATCGATGCTATTTTTGATAAGGTATATGGCGGTACGGCTCTCAGCGCTGAGGAAATCCTGAAATTCAAATCGGCCATGATGTACGAATTTGCCGTGATGGATGCCAAGAGCGGCTGGACACAGCAGTTCCACTACGGCGCCATCCGCGACAACAACAGCCGTCTGTTCGCCAAACTCGGCCCGGACACCGGTTTCGACTCCATCGGTGACTTCACGGTTGCCAAGAAGATGAGCAAGTTCCTCAACAAACTCGATACCGACAACCTTTTGGCCAAGACCATTCTCTACAACCTCAATCCGAGAGACAACGATTTGATTTCCACGATGCTCGGCAACTTCCAGGACGGCAGCGTCGCCGGCAAGATCCAATTCGGTTCCGGCTGGTGGTTCCTCGATCAGAAATACGGTATGACCGCCCAGATGAATTCGCTTTCCGTACTGGGTCTGCTCAGCCGATTCGTCGGTATGCTCACCGATTCCCGCAGTTTCCTCTCCTATCCGCGTCACGAATATTTCCGTCGCATCATGTGCAACCTGATTGGTACGGACGTCGTCAACGGAGAAATCCCATACAGCGAAATGGACTTCCTCGGCAAGATGGTCGAAGGTATTTCCTACTACAACGCCAAAACGTTCTTCAAGTTCTAAGCTATGGCAAGAGTAGTCACCTTCGGCGAGATCATGCTTCGTCTCGCCACCCCCGATTACCAGCGTTTCTGTCAGGCTGAGAGTTTCACCGCCACATTCGGAGGCGGTGAGGCCAACGTAGCCGTCTCGCTGGCCAATTACGGCATCGATGTGGATTTCGTCACCCGGATGCCGCAGAACGACATCGCCAGAGCCTGTATGATGAATCTCCGCAAGTTCGGAGTCGGAACCGATAAAATCGTGTATGGCGGCGAACGTCTGGGTATCTATTATCTGGAAACCGGTGCCGTGGCCCGTCCGAGCAAAGTGGTCTATGACCGCGCCCATTCCTCCATCGCCGACATTCAGCCCGGCATGATCAACTGGGACGAGGTGCTCCAAGGTGCGGAATGGTTCCATTGGACCGGCATCACGCCTGCCATCTCCCAAGGCGCGGCCGATGTCTGCCTGGAGGCCATCAAAGCCTGCAACCGCTTGGGCATCACCGTTTCCTGCGATTTGAACTACCGCAAGAACCTTTGGAAATACGGCAAGAAAGCTTCGGAAGTGATGCCTGCGCTGGTGGAAGGCTGCGACATTATTCTCGGCAACGAGGAAGACGCCGAAAAGGTCTTCGGAATCAAACCGGAAGGTTTTGATGTCGCTCAAACCCAAGGCGAGGTCAATGCCGCCGAGTTTGAATCGGTCTGCACGCAGTTGATGAAGAAGTTCCCCCGGGCCAAAAAAGTCATCATCACGCTTCGGGGCAGCATCAACGCCAATCACAACACTTGGGGAGGCGTCCTTTACAGCGACGGAAAACTCTATCAGTCGAAACGATACGACATCACCCACATTGTTG
>JAZRWU010000158.1:0-5906 GCA_045599885.1 Bacteroidales bacterium
AGAAATTCATTCAAAGCCTTCGTTTCGACCGTAAACTGCAGGTTTTCGTCGTCAGTGAGAACGGAGCCTCGGTCTATTCCGCCTCCGCTCTCGCCCGGGAGGAATTCCCACAATACGATGTGACGGTCAGAGGGGCCGTCAGCATCGCCAGACGTTTGAGCGACCCCTTGGCCGAATTGGTCAAAATCGAACCGAAATCCATCGGCGTCGGACAATATCAACACGATGTCAATCAGACCGAACTGAAAGAAGCCTTGGACAGAACCGTCGTGAGTTGCGTCAATGCCGTAGGGGTCAATCTCAACACGGCCAGCCGTCATCTGCTGGCTTACATTTCGGGACTGAACAACCTGACAGCCAAACAGATTGTAGAGTACCGAGATGAGCATGGCGCTTTTCCCGACCGGAAATCATTGCTCAAAGTACCTCATATCGGTCCAAAAGCCTTCGAGCAAGCCGCCGGTTTTTTGAGGATTCCCACCTCGGACAATCCGCTTGACCGTACCGCCGTCCATCCGGAGCGTTATGCCCTGGTGGAGAGAATGGCTTCAGAGGCGGGTTGTTCTGTATCAGAACTTATTGAGAATGAGGAAAAACGCCGTCAGATTGATTTGTCCCGCTACGTAGAGGGAGAAGTCGGACTGCCCACACTCCACGACATCATACAGGAGCTGGCCAAACCCGGCCGTGACCCTCGCGAGAAAGCCAGCTGCTTTGAGTTCGACCCCAGCATCCACCGTATCGAAGACCTGAAGGAAGGTATGGTTCTGCCCGGCATCGTCACCAATATCACGAATTTCGGAGCGTTTGTGGACATCGGCATACATGAGAACGGCCTGCTCCATATTTCAGAGATGGCCGACCGTTTCATCACTAGTCCTTCGGAAGTGGTCAAACTGCATCAGTCCCTGCAAGTCAAAATCATCGGAATAGACCTTCCAAGGAAACGCATTCAATTGTCACTCAAAGGATTGTGATTCGCAGGAGAACTGATAAATCAAGGTCTGATCATACTCCTCCCCTGCTTTCAGCACGCAATCCGGGAAACCGGCCTGATTGGGACTGTCCGGGAAGAACTCCGGTTCCAGACAGAAAGCCTGACGATAAGCCAATGGTTTGCCGTCGGCCGAAGGAAGCTCGCTGCGCAGATAATTGCCGCTGTAGAACTGAATACCGGGAGCCGTGGTCCACACTGTCAGCCGGCAACCGCTCTGAGGAGCGTATGCCTCAACCGCCTTCGCCAGATCACCGTACTCTTCCTTGTTGACCACAAAGCAATGGTCATAGCCGCAACCATTGATCAGCTGCGTGTCTTTCGAATCGATATCGCGCCCGATGGTCTTGAATTCGGAGAAATCGAAAGGCGTACCTTTGACTTGGAGGATTTCGCCGGTGGGAATGGCATCCGGAAAAATGGGGATATAACGGTCGGCGTGGATTTTGAGTTCATGCCCGAGGATGTCCCCTTCGCCGGCCAGATTGAAATAGGCGTGACTGGTCATATTGAGCAGCGTATTCTTGTCGCACTTGCCATAATAATGGATGCTGAGTTCGTTGGTGGCCGACCATCCATAACGGACGCGGACTTCGAGATTGCCCGGATATCCTTCTTCTCCATCCGGGGAGAAATAACGGAATTCCACGCCTTCCTCATCTTCCTGATAATCCCAGTTCTTGGTATTGAAGCCGAAATCTCCGCCATGAAGATGGTTCTCGCCATTGTTGGTGGCCAACTGATACTCTTCTCCGTCCAGGACAAAATGACCTTTGGCGATACGGTTGGCATATCGCCCGCAGGAAGCACCGAGATAGGTTCCGATGCCTTTGTCGGCCAGATAACCGTCGACAGAGGGGAAACCTTTGACCACCCGGGTCAGACGGCCTTCACGGTCGGGAATAAGGATGCCGGCCAAGGTGGCGCCGTAACTGCTGACTTCCGCAATACAGCCAGCTTCGTTGATCATTCGGAAAAGGACAACGTCCGAGCCGTCGGACAATTTACCAAACGGCTGTTTTTCAATTTTCAAGCTCATTGTTTCTTCTAATAAAGCAGAATATAATATAGAAAATAATATACAAATATATCAAAATGCTTCGATTATGCCTCATTCCAGCAGACGTATCTCGGAATACTCTCCTTGATTCTCATTTATTTCACGATTGTCGTAGCTGCACACCACCCAACCGGAAGGAAGATGCATCATCCAGGCGCCCGTGTTTTCCTGTCCGGGAATGGAATCCAACACCGTAGCCGTCACCAGAGTGGCCGTCTGTGTATCGACAGCTTCCAGTTTCTTATAGACTCTGGCAGGCTGAACCGTAGTGCCGAGTTCCACTTCGGCCGGCATTTCAAGCACTTCTCCCAAGCGGTAAGCCAAACCGTATGCCTGATGATACTGCTGCACGGACGACAGCACAAAACGCTCCAGATTGTCACGCAAAGCATATAAGCGCTCACGGTCGGCCAGCAAGGTCTCTCCGGAATACGTTCTGAAAAAAGCGTCCACACTCTCATTGAGCGCCCGATCGAACTCATCGGCATTGAGCAGGCGTTCCAACTTGCCTGTCTGACTGGTCGTGTAATCAAGACGGAACTCATAAAGCGACTGAAACCACTGACGCGAGAGGTAATGATCGGTCTGGAGGGAGAAATCGTGCATTCTCCAGCTCAAGGTATAATGCTTAGGCAAGGAATCCTCAATCAGCACATCGCAGACGAAAGAAAACGACTCAAAAGACAAAGTATCGTTGCCATTGCGGGTATATTCTTGATGTTCAAGCCGATATGGCTGATATTCGTGATCCTGCCAATGTGTGGTGAACAAGATTTCCTGAGCTTTGGCCGCCGGCACGGCAGAAAAAGCGGAAAGAACAGACAACAGAATGTGCATCACCCGTTTCATACACCGTCCTCCCATCCATATTGCATCGCATCGCGCATCAGGCGGATGTCCTGCCGGGAAATACCTTTGGAAAACAGCACAGAGACATCACCGTCGAACAGCCGGAGCATTTCGGCCGGCTCGGTATGAAGTTGTCTGACGGCTTTGACATAACACTCCAAGGCCTTGGCCGGCTGGTGCATCAACCAGGCCGTATGACCCGCATTCAGACAATCCACCGCTGTCGGATGTTCTTGGAGCAAAGTCTCATACAGTTGCCACGCCGCGTCGAATCTGTCGAGCATCAACAAGCACCAGGCAATCGGACGCCGGGTTTTCTCAGGCTCATCAGACATCAGTTCCGCCCGATACCAGGTATTCAGAGCTTCCTGATAGAGATGCGCTTCCATCTGGCATTTGGCCAGATTCAAACAGACAGAAAGGTTTTTGTCATCCATCCGGCACACGCGGGTATAAATCTCGATGGCCGGCTCCAATTGCCCCAACTGATGATAGCAACTGGCCATTCTTCTCATGGTCAGCAGATTGTCAGGACGGATCAGATCGGCTTTGGCATAACATTCTATGGCCTCGCGGTATTGCTTCAACTGCTGATGACAGAAACCGGCGCGACGCAGCCAATCGAAATTGCCGGGCTGTTTCTTGAGCAGTAAGTCATACAGCGTCAAGGCGTTGGACAATTCCTCCATACGGCGCGCATTGAGCACATGCCGGTTGTTGAGATAAACGGAAGCCATTTCGGACACTTCTTCCTCTCCCTCCAGCACCGGAGCGAGCCAAGGATTGTCCAGAATACGGAAGTTCTGACGGAAAACGCCCTGAAAGACTTTGGTTTTATGATACAGGACATAGAAACGGTAAACATCCTGAATGAAATGAAGGCTGATCAGACGGCGTTTCAGGCGGGCCGAACCATTCCGCTCCATATCCATCATTTCAGAAAAGGATTCTCCGTCGGCCCCCATGCCCGCCGCCATTTTCGAACGCATATCGGCCGGTATCTGAAGCAGGTTGAGGCAAAAGGAATACTTGTCGGAATCACAAAGGAAATCCAACTTGCCGAGAATCTGGTCCAGACGGATACCGGAGGCCGAAGCGTTCGGACGGTCAAAAAGTTCCGCAATCTCCGGCTGGTGCGGGTCGAAAGGCAGGAACCAATGACATATCTCATTGAAAAAGCTGAAATGCTTCAACTGCTCGAAAGTGCTCAAATAAACATCCACCCCTTCCGACTGCATCTGCTGGAATTCCATCATCTTTTCCGACATTCCCGAATCCTCAAACAGTTCTTTCAGGTCGAGTTCGTCCTGCGAGAGTCCTTCTTCCAACTTATCCTGAACGTTGTGGCCGAATCGGGTCATTTCGGGAAGAATCTCGTTGCGCATCCGGCTGCTCACACTGTCGGTGGCCTGTTCGCGGATCAATTGGCAAAGGATAGAACACAGAGCGTCCTTCTGGGACGGTTCTTCCATCATAAGACTCCAACGGGCGCTCATGGATGGCTCTGCCGCCATCATAGAGGGCCATTGAAACGAAAGAATCACCACGGCCGTCAAAGCGCGCAGAGCCACTTCTTCGGATGCATGTTCCACCAAATCAAGCAGAAAGGAGAGTTTGAAACGGTCAAAATGGACTTGGGCAGACAACAGCAGGGCCGCCGTAAGACATGCCTGACGCTGCGTGTCGAGCTGGACAAACGCCATTCCGAAATCGCGGCATTCCGTTTCCGACCAAATATCCGAGAACAGCACATAATCAAACCAGATTTTGAGACTGTCTGAGGGTTGGGGCAAGGATGCGGAGGATTCCGTAACGGAGAGGCGGCGCAGGCTCAGATAATACCAATCGTTGGAGAGTTGGATGCGGCAGGCCCGAAAGCAACGGACGGCAAGACGGCGCAAATGGCGGCACAATCCGTCCAATACCTTGTCCCGCTCCACATCCGCATATCCTTCCACGCTGTATTTCAGCAGATAACGATAGTTGTTCCGTTCATTGCAAAGTTCATCATACATCGGGCCGAAGCCTATCTGCTGAAGCATATACTCCATGCCGGACATCGCCTCACGCCATCTGAATTCATCTATGTGGAGGCAGACATCGCGGAAACAACGGTCCAATTCGTTCACTGTCATATCAAGAAGCTGTTTTAGAAGCCGATGCGGGCCATTGGATGAATCGCCCTCATGGAAGACAAAATTATATATAATAATGTCTTGAATCAAGTATCAGGATGGGATATATCTTTTTCGCAAAACAATCTGCACATTTAATTATTTTTAGCCAAAACAATTAAACAATTATAAAGAATAATCTCTTATATTTGGTGGAAATATACGGCATACAAATCGCATATATACACTTTCTATGATTTAAATAATTTATTTGTCTAACACTTAAAGATTTGAGTATGAAGCTGAAAAATCTTTCGAAAAGACTGTGTGCCCTGCTGCTTATGACGACTCTGTCCATAGCAGCGTTTGCTCAGTCGAAGATGATTGCCGGCACCGTCAAAGACGATACCGGACAAGCACTTATCGGAGCCACCGTGCAAGTAAAAGGCACGCAGACCGGTACTGTCACTGACATCAGCGGCAAATTTTCCCTCCGCGCCGATGAGCAAGGCGTTCTCGTGGTCAAATACCTTGGCTATCAGGACAAGGAAGTCGCCATCGCCGGACGTTCTCTCATCAACATCGTCCTGGTCTCCAACGATCAGGAACTTGACGATGTCGTGGTGGTAGGTTACGGTACGATGAAGAAAGCCGACCTGACCGGTTCGACCGTATCGCTCCGCAGCGACGCCATCACCTCCACAATTGCCGCTAGGACGTTCGTGATCTTCCAATAATCAATTTATCAACTACATTTCAACACTGGGCAACCGCGTCGCTGATACGCTCGCCCGAGTCCGCCCTCGCGGCAATCGGGGAGCCGATAGTAGAGTATTATGAAAAGAGATCATCGATCGCAAAATTACGGTCAGAACTTCTGATGGGACTT
>JAZRWU010000159.1:0-3614 GCA_045599885.1 Bacteroidales bacterium
AGCAATACATTGCCTGATTGCGTGCCCGCAGCAGTATCTCATATGGGTTGTATTAATGCTCCTAGTTATGATGATGCAATTTTAAAGTGTGATGAGTTGTTCCCAGGTTGGAGAACAAATGGGGGCATGCCATTGACTGACGTTGAAAGATATATTGAAAATTATATTCAAGTGACAGAGTATAGTGATTTGAGTTGTTTTTCATCTGGCGATAATTCAACGCCAAATTATGTGATGATTTTTGGAACACATGCGGTAAATGCTTATCGTGTGTTTAATCAGTCGGCTTCTGTCATTTACTATCATGATTTCTCATCCTCAAGTATAGGAGATAGTTTTATTTTGGGTTCGGAAATGACCCATATTTATGTGTTTAATTAATTTGTTATTTGAATTTGTCGATATATATTTGCGAACCAAATAATCCCATATAATCCAGACAATTATGAAAAACTGTTTTTTGATGGTGCTTTTGTTGTGCGCGGTGCTCTTGCCGGCCAGAAGCGGAGATGCTTATGCTGAGTATTGTTCGCAGATGAAGAATGAATTTTCTGTGAGATTTTCTGTGCCGGAAGCCAAACTGGAATTCTATATGGCAGATCCGTTTCTGATCTTTACTTTTGGAAACCCCGTGGAGGAATTGCCCGGTGGTCCGATCATGGAGGCTGGCCCTGTCGCCCGACTGTCTGACAACTGCACGGTGGTATTGATGAACGCTGCGCTTTCCGGTAAGGACAGAGCGGATATGCACATGAAAGAAAAGGTCGATTTCTATGGACCTAACGCTACTGCCTGGATGTTGATCAATTGTCACAAGCCTTGGGCCGGGTATTATATTTACAACGATGGCAATAGCGGTGTGATATTGGACAAGCCCGTAGAAGGCAAGAAGACAAGGACCGCAGAGGAATTTGAGGCTTTGCGTAAAGAGGTGGCGTCCTTGCGCTCCCAATACGAACGCAACATTGAAAATTCGGCTCTGAACACCAAGTTCAACTGTGACCGTGTGAGCATTGTCCGGATTCCGGATATCGATAACGTCGGTCTTATGATGGTGCCGGAAAAAGATGCCGGAATCAAGGCGGGCGCCACGGAATGTTATGGAGTGGAACTTTTCCAATGGTCCACGGGCCAGCGTATTCCAATGCTGTTTTTCATCAACGGCCAAAAAGTCTCCATCGACGCTTGCCTGGCGAAAATGACAAAATATATACGGTTCGTGTGATTTCATCCTCCCTGATTCATTGAGACCGCCCGATGTCCGGGTGTGGTCTTCGCGGAGGATTCTAATACCTGTCTGATTTGGATATTTGAAGATTTAGTCGGAAATTTGCAAGCCCTAAGGTTTTGACTTGGGGCTTGCAATGTATTAGGCAGTTTCAAATTTTACAGTTATGGACTTTACGAAAAAAATTATGTTGACGGAGCAGGACATTCCGCGGCAATGGTACAATATCGCTGCCGATATGCCGGTGAAACCCCTGCCGATGTTGGATCCCCGGACCCATAAACCGGTGACCATCGATGATTTGTCGGTCCTTTTTTCGCGAGAGGCTTCATGGCAGGAATTGAATCAGACCGACCGTTATATCGATATTCCCGACGAAGTCAGGGATTTGTATAAAAACTACCGTTGCACGCCTCTGGTCCGTGCCTACGGTTTGGAAAAAACGCTTGACACCCCGGCGCACATCTATTTCAAAAACGAGAGTGTGAGCCCGGTGGGTTCCCATAAACTCAATTCCGCTATTCCGCAGGCTTTTTACTGCAAGAAAGAAGGCGTCACCAATGTGACGACGGAAACCGGCGCCGGGCAGTGGGGAACGGCTCTTTCCTATGCCTGCCGTGCTTTCGGTCTGGAGTTGGCCGTCTATATGGTCAAGATCAGTTTCGAGCAGAAACCCTACCGCCGCAGCATCATGCAGAGCTACGGCGCGACAGTCATCGCCTCTCCGTCCATGTCCACCCGGGCCGGACGCGACATCATCACGGTCAATCCCAACTGTCAGGGCAGCCTCGGCACGGCGATTTCGGAAGCCGTGGAACTGGCCCGTCAGACACCCAACTGTAAATACGCGCTCGGAAGCACGATGAGCTACGTTTCTCTGCATCAGACGATTATCGGTCTGGAAGCTGAAAAGCAGATGGAAATGGCCGGCGAGTATCCCGACATTGTGATCGCCTGCTTCGGCGGCGGTTCCAATTTTTCGGGCATCGCGTTCCCCTTCATGCGCCATACCTTTGAGGATCCTTCGCTCAAGACCCGTTTCCTGGCAGCGGAACCCGCATCCTGTCCCAAACTGACCCGGGGTGTGTTTCAATACGATTTCGGTGATGAGACGGGTTATACGCCTTTCATTCCCATGTTCACCTTGGGCCACAGTTTCCAACCCTCCAATATCCACGCCGGCGGTCTCCGCTATCACGGTGCGGGCGCTATTGTCAGCCAGCTGCTGAAGGAAAAACGCATGGAAGGTGTCGATGTCAATCAATTGGAAGCTTTTGACGCCGCCATGCTTTTCGCCCGTTCCGAAGGTCTGGTTCCCGCGCCCGAATCCTCGCATGCCATCGCCGCCGCTGTCCGCGAGGCTTTGCGCTGCCGCGAGGAAGGTGTCAAAAAAACGATTCTCTTCAACCTGAGCGGTCATGGACTGATGGATATGGCTTCCTACGACCGTTATCTCTCGGGCGATTTGAAGAATTATTCCTTGAGCGATGAGGAAATCAAGGCCAATACCGACGGCCTCGAAAACCTGTTGCCCGAATGAGACAACTTATTAACGACTTCACAAATCCTACGGAAATGAAAAAATATGTTTATTATTGCCTGATGGCGTTGATGGCGATTTTGGGAGTTTCTTGCGAAGGACCTCAGGGCCCTGCCGGTTACGACGGCGTGGATGGCCGCGACGGTCGTGATGGAAAGGATGCCTCCTTTGATATCATCTATCTGGAGGCGAAAGCTTCGGATTGGACTTGTTTCACGGATGAAAACGGGCTGAACGCCTATTGTGCCTGCTCGTTCAATCTGCCCGAACTCAGTGAGGATGTGGTGGAATATGGAACGGTGCTGTGTTATCTGTGTACGGGCAATACGCAGGCCATTTTGCCATGTGTCCGCCATTATGAGAATGAATTTGAGGAACGTTGGACCCGCACCATCGACTTCGAATACGGACCTGGCACTCTGTCCGTCTATGTGACCAATTCCGATTTCTACCAGGGTGATCCCATGGAAGATATGACCTTCCGTCTGGTGATTATGTATGCCGAGTAGTGGAGGAAGGAATTCAAAAATAAGTGGAAATTATTTGGGAATCCAAATAAAAAATAACTACCTTTGCGCCGTTTTTCAGATTTGACTCGAAATGGGTAAACTGGACGCTTACAAATTGCCTCTGAAGAGCCTGTCGACAGGCAGACACTCTTACGATTATCTGCTGGACACCAATTGGTTCACGCTGATAGACGGTCCGGAGGTGCGCAAGGGCAACGTGAAAGCCACGGCGGTGGTGGAGAATACAGGTCTTGCCTATAATATCATCTTCTCGGTAAGCGGTACGGTTCTGGTCCCCTGCGACCGCTGTCTGGAGGATATGCCTGTCGAAATTGAG
>JAZRWU010000160.1:0-31031 GCA_045599885.1 Bacteroidales bacterium
AGGAAGATCTTGATATGTTTGAAGGCTATGTTTTGATGAAACTGAACAGAGAAGGGAAACTGAAAATCAAGGAATAACAAATATGGAAGTATTAACTCAACCGAAATACCTTACTCCACAAGAAGGGGTTGAAGCTGATAAAAGGTACAAAAAACTTCGCTGGCAAGTATTTGTTGGCGCCTTTGTTGCGTATGCAGGTTTTTATCTTGTGAGAAAGAATTTCTCCATGGCCATGCCGTTTATGGAGAATTTCGGATTTGAAAAAGGCGAACTGGGCATAGTCTTGTCAATGAACGCATTTGCTTATGCTTTCAGTCGTTTGATAATGGGGCCCGTTTCGGACAGAAGCGATGCACGGAAGTTTTTACCTCTCGGGTTAATATGCGCCGCTATCTCTATGTGTTTTATGATAGTCCCAATCGCGTACATCAGTAACCACACGATCAGCATTATTCTCATGTGCATCCTCAACGCTCTCGTCGGTTGGTTTAACGGCATGGGGTATCCTCCTTGCACACGAATCATCACACACTGGTTCAGCCAAACAGAACGCGGAACAATGTCAAGCATTTGGAACTGCAGCCATAATATTGGCGGAGCTCTTGTAGGGCCAATGGCCGTATATGGCGCCTTATGGTTTGGCAATTGGTTCTACGGTTCCAATCAGGCAAATTACTTCTTGATCGGAACATTTGCTTTTCCGGCTTCCGTGTCCATACTAATCGCTGTTGTCGCCTATTGTTTAGTACGTGACACCCCTCAATCACAAGGGCTTTGCAGTATTGAAAAGTTCAAAAACGACTATCCGAAGAATTATTCTGAAAAAAGTGAAGAGACACTTTCCGTCAAGGAAATACTCACCAAATATATCTTTCCAAACAAATTCCTTTGGTGTGTATGTTTAGCCGACGCTTTCATTTTCATGGTGCGATACGGTTGTCTTGACTGGGCTCCCACATATCTGACCGAAGTTCATGGCTTTGATATCAAGAATGCCGGATGGGCTTATTTTTTCTATGAATTTGCCGCTATGCCCGGCACTCTATTATGCGGATGGTTATCTGATAAACTCTTCAAAGGGAGGAGGGCATGGTTAAATATCATCTATACTGTATTCGCGGCACTATTTGTGTTTTTGTATTGGCAATTTGGCAATACCCCCACCAAAGCCATCGCCTTCCTGATCTGCATCGGGTTCTTCATTTACGGCCCTATTATGCTGCTTGCTGTTCAAGCCATGGATTTAGTACCCAAAAATGCCGCAGGGGCTGCGGTTGGCCTAATTGGATTTTGCACATATTTACTTGGCACTGCCATTATGGCCAATACGGTTCTTGGCTTTGTTGTTCAAAACTTTGGATGGAGCACCAATTTCATTATCGTACTTCTTGGCTGTCTGGCGGCTATATTTTTCATGGCAATCACCATAAAAGCTGAAAAACAGCAGAATTGATTATGAAACGGCTACTTTTTTGGGTAATCCTCTTTTCCCCCGTTACCATTTTTGCCCAGGACATTGTCAATGATGATTTCGGAGCATGGACAAGTTTAGTCGTTAAAGGCAGTAAAAATAATTTTTATGGTGATTTGCGCTTTGAACGACGGTCGCAGAATGGTGGTATTAAAGATTTAGAATGTTGGTTCATACGACCTACTATTGGCTATCGTTTGACTGATTGGCTAAGTATAGAAAGCAGTTATTACTATATCAACAAGCCGAGCAGCATTTGTCATCGCACGCTTTTGGGTTTCAAAACATATCTGAAAGATGGTGCTTTTACTTTTTCTCTCACAGAGCGTTGGCAGTATCATTATATAGTTGCCACATCTTCAAGCATTAATTGTTTGCGTTCAAAACCCAACATCTCATACTCCATTTCCAATTCTCCATTTAAACCTTACATTGCCTTTGAACTATTTACCGCACAGCATTGGAATGAGACCAGGCACTATACTGGGACATCCATTACTATAAACGACCATCATTCTTTTGAAATATTCTATCAGTATCGGCTGCGTGTCAATATGCATCAAGAGCACATAATTGGTTTGGGGTATATCTACTCCATTTAGTACCCCCTTTATTCCCCCATTGTTGAAAACATATTATTGCGCTATATTTGCAGCATAACATAGTCCGCAATGCCAGCAATTGATCAAAAACGTATCGCCCAAAACACCCTGTTGCTATACTTCAGGATGGGGTTGATCATGCTGGTCAGTCTTTATACCTCCCGTATCATTCTGGATGCCTTAGGCGAAATTGATTTTGGCATCTACAACACCGTGGCCGGCATCGTGATGATGTTTTCGTTCCTTGCGGGCACCATGTCAACGTCCTGCCAGCGTTTTTTTGCGTTTTCTATTGGTAAAAATGATTATGACGAATTGAAGAGGGTATTCAATCTGTGCGTAATTGTTTTTGCTGCTATCGCTGTTGTCATAGTGCTCCTATGTGAAACTGTTGGTTTGTGGCTATTAAATAAAAAGATTCAGGTGGATGGACGCATGGGCGCCGCTATCTGGGTTTTTCAGAGTGCAATTATCTCCTTTTGTTTTACTATTCTGAGGATGCCATATCAAGGTATGGTCGTCATCAAAGAGAAAATGAAAGTATTTGCATATATCAGCATTGTTGAGGCGCTCGGCAATCTGGGTATTGCCATATTAATATCCCATTCATACAATGACAGACTTATTCTTTATTCCGTATTGATGCTGCTCATCAATGCTGCAGTGAGTCTGTATTATTTCTTTTATTGTTCACATTTTTACCCAGAGTGCCGATTGAAGCTTTATTGGAACAAAGGACAATTCAAGGAAATATTCGCCTTCGCCAGTTGGAATATGGTCGGCTCACTTTCTGGCATTTGTAGGAGTCAGGGGTTGGCAATATTGCTCAACATGTTTTTCGGGAATGTGGTGGTTGCAGCCCGGGCGATGGCATACAAAGTCTTCTCAACGCTTCAACAGTTTTCTGAAAATTTTATCATGGCCGTCAAACCACAAATCATAAAATCTTACTCGGCTGGAGATAAAGAAGGAATGTTTAAACTGATTCATCAGGGATCAAAATTTTCTTTTTTTTTAATGTTCATAGTCTCATTGCCGATATTATTGGAAACTCCTTTGATATTGGATGTGTGGCTGAAGGATGTTCCTCCCTCAACAGTGCTATTTACAAGGTTGGTAATTGTCAATGCATTGATTGAGGTGCTGGTAAGCCCCTTGGCCACAGCCATGCAAGCCTACGGCAATATCAGAGACTATCAACTGATTTGCGGTGGTTTCGTATTACTAATTCTCCCTGTTTCATATCTATTCCTGAAACTCGGATGCCCCGCGGAAACCGTATTCAATGTTTCCATAGTAATTTGTGCATTAGCGGTGGTACTTAGAGCCATTTTGGTGCATCATTATATCGGTTTGTCGATTATTGAGTATTTTCGGAATGTCGTTGTCCCTATCATATTAGTGATTCTCTCATCTGCCATCATTCCAACAACTTTAGAAATCCTATTGAATCAGCCACTTCTTCGGTTTTTCATTGTTTGCATTTCTTCGGTTGTTACCTCGGGAGTTTTTGTTTATCTGTTAGGAATGACTAACACTGAAAAGAAGCATTTTTGCCATACTATTACTAAGATTTTCAAAAAAATATTTTCAAAATAGCAGACTATATGGGCGAGGACTTTTCAATATACAACGGTGAGGGGACTGAACTTCGTAAAGCTCAGTTGAGAATGTTAGATATCTTGACTGAAATTGACAAAATATGCAAGAAGCACGACATCCCTTATTGGATAGATTTCGGCACATTACTTGGAGCTGTACGACATAAGGGCTTTATCCCTTGGGATGACGATTTAGACATTACAATATTCAAAAAAGACAGCAAACGACTACAGCAATATTTGGATAGTGAATTGCCTCAATCCTACTATGTTTTAGGAGGATACAGCGACCCAAAATTTGACAGAACTGGATATTTTCGAGTTCTAGATAGAAATTCACATGTACTTCGACCTTGGCAGAATGAATCAAACTTGCAAGATTGTCATAATGGCATATGGGTAGATATCTTTTGTATTGAACCTGGGAGAAAGTCTTTTAAACATTTCTTGGACGAAACACATGGTAAATTTCTACGTCGAATTAATCACTCAGTAAAAGATCGTATATTTAATATTATTATTTCCTATTTAGCACTTCCTTTCTCCTCCTTAATACTATTGTTGTATCGAATTATTTATCTCTTTTTCGGAAGAGGCCATTACATTTATCATTTAAGAAATTGTATCGTAAAACAAATGTTTTCCGAGCGACAAAAGTCTGATATTTTTCCTTTAAACGAAATAGTTTTTGAAGGTATGACTTTCACATCACCTCATAATCCTGATGCTTTTCTTAAAGAAACATATGGTGATTATATGACTATTCCTCCTAAAGAAAAACGATTTGTTCACAATACTTTAATTATCGTCGATTAATTATGGGTGATTACTCCTCACGCTCTCTAATCATTGGTGGCAGCAGCGGAATCGGGCTGGCTTTATCCATTCAACTATCTAAACAATGTGATTCATTGACTATTGTTGATAAAACTGAAACAGAAATTGCTTTGCCCGCGAATGTCAAATTTATCAAACACAATTTGCTGGATTCAGATATATCATTTTTAGATACTATTGGTGATATTGACATATTGATTATCACAGCCGGATTCGGACGGATTGCGCCCTTTGAAACCTTTGACCTAAAGGAAATCGAAAACGTATTTTCAGTCAACACAGTGGCTCTCACGAAAATAATACGATATTATTTCCCAAAAATGTTGGGACAAAATGTTTTTCATTGCGTCGTAATGGGTAGCATCTCCGGTTTGATTTCATCACCAATGATATCATTATATGGTGCCTCAAAGGCTGCTATTTGCAGCCTCACGGAAAGCCTCAACATCGAACTTGAAGCCGCTGGCTCCCACAATCGCATTTTAAACGTCTCACCAGGTTCCATTAAAGGTACAAGATTCAACGGAAATACACAAACAGACTTAGATGCGACAAAAAAATTGGCGGAAGATATTATCGAACAAATGCTTTCAAACAAGACTATTTTCATTCCTGAATACGACACCATATATAAAGAAGTTTTGGAAAAGTACCATAATAACCCACACGATTTCGGAATGAGCAGTTTTCAATATAAAAAAGATAGTGGACGTATCAATATTAAACCTCAACTCAAAGTTGGATACCTTAGTGGCACATTTGACTTGTTCCATATAGGGCATCTGAATATGCTTCGAAGAGCAAAAGAATATTGCGATTATTTAGTGGTTGGTGTTCACAAAGATGCATCCCACAAAGGAAAACAAACTTTTATCCCATTTGAAGAGAGGTGCGAAATTGTTCAACATATCAAGTATGTTGACAAGGTCATTCAAAGTGAATCCGAAGATGACGATGTCTATAAAAAGGGCATCGTTAAATATGATTTTTTATTTGTCGGGAGCGACTACAAAGGCAGTGATCGTTTTAATAAATATGAAGCATTCTTCGCTGACAAAAGAGTGAAAATCATATATTTCCCCTATACAAAAGGAACAAGTAGCACACAACTAAGAGAAGCTTTGGATATGGTTAAGATTCATCAAGAATAGCATTTATTATATTTTCACTAGAACTTTTTCCATTGGGAGGCAATAACATCTCATTATAGAATATTTGACGTTCTTCGATGAGTTCATCCCTGCCCTCAATCACATTTTTAACAAAAGTTTCAATATCTTCTTGCCTGTGTCCTATGTAATGTAAATGGAATGCACGTTTCCCGAAATCGTTCTGATTGTTATCATGGTTGTCATCGCGCACTAAATACATTACAGGCTTGTGAGAATAATGATACTCAATAGTAAAAGAACCGCAATCATGAATCATAGCATCTGAATGCATAAACAATTCCACATATCTTCCATTTTCATATTGCGCATTCTCCAAATTCTTCCAAGCTGAATAATAAGAATCAATCCTTTCTTGTGACCAATAAGGTTTTAGGTTATCACGGAGCAAAGGATGAGGTTTGAAAGCGAAATATACCGAATTATTATACCGCTTTGCCAACTGTAACATAAAATCGGCGTATTCCAAAAATGTGGAATAATAGATTCCCTTATGGTCAAAATCACCCACAGAATGGTGCGGTGCATAAATAATACGTTTTCGGCCATCATGATTCTTCCAAGGATTGCTGTACTCTGACAATGATAATAAATACTCATCGGTCATTGATAATCCTGTAACAAGACCATTAACAGCCCTGTTGAGTGAATGGGCCACATAATCGTTTAATGTGAGTTTATTTTCAAAATACTGTTGCCATGCAAATAATTGAATGGGAGCATTCATAGTCCATTTCTCATTTATGTGATGAAAAGCATAATAATCGTAACACAATAATGCCTTGGGAACTCTACGAAAGTTATAGCGGTTAGGAATGGTAGCATCGTATGGTTTCTGGTAAAAAAGTAGATCAGGATTGACATCCTTGGCAATAGTCATTTTACCAACCATTTGCAAATATGGATAATGCTTGTCTTTCACATAAGATAACATCGATTCTTCCCATTGAGACGGAATCACAATGCATATTGGTTCGAATCGAGGATGCTCTAGCATTCTACGAAAAAGCGACTCGGTTTTCCAAACTCCTAAATTCGTCAGGACAAAGCCAACTCGAATACTTTCCTTGGCCCGTAAATGGCGGACTCGTGCGGGCAACAACAAACGATGGATGGGATAGACAACAAAGTCTCTGATTTTTCTATATCTATAAAGCAATCCACTTCTCACATATTTAATAAATTCCATATCGAACACCCAATATACCAGTTTTACATCAATGAGACACACCAAAATAATGTTTCCCGCTATTAACACAATTGGCAAATCTCAATTACAGAAAAAGTGTCTCTGATATTATAGACGAGATAATAATAGAAGACAACTGTTGTTGATTCTATTTGTAATCATATTATTAGATTTTGTCCGGCGGTTCAATTAGAATTCAAAACGACATCGATGATTACTTACTCTGTACAAAATCATATATGATTAAGTCTTTTATCTTGAAAATACCTCAAAAAATATATGATGGGCATCATTTTTCACACTATTTGCGGGTAACTGCTTTGTAAAAAAATCTTACTACTTTCCCCAAAACAGTGTATCGTACACCCCAATCAATCAAAGCTTCCTTTATTTTAACTTCCGCTTGAGGATTGATAGTCGGAGCTTCTTTCTCAATAATCAGAGGCCTTGAAAGTGGTTCGCGATCAAAAACGAAATATTGCAGTATCGCAAAATTCTTAAAATGGGTACCATTCCTCAAACCGATGTTTTTAACTAATGTATAGGCTGGAGTCAGACACAATCCATGTGCTTTATATATCGCTATTGTCCAACAGATATCCCAAGGGATAGGGTTCATATCCAGAAATTTCAAACAAGGGAAAACGCCTCCGTATTGAATGGCATCCTGATCCTTGTTATTTAAACCGATTAAAGCTTGTTGGCGAGATTCATAATGAATGAAATTATCCTTCCACTTCTTACGCCAAGTTGCCCATCCATAGCCCTCCATTTGTGGAGAAAAAAAGGTCTCACTTTTATTACTAGAATCAAGAATATCTATCCTTGAAAAGCCTGCCACATGCATAACCTTTTCTTCATCCTCATACATTTCCAATGCTTCATTGAAATATTCGAGAAGGAATGGAGATGAAACGATATCATCCTCAATTACAATTATTCTATTATAGTTCTCAAAAATTTCAGATATTCCCTCTGTAATATTTCTTTCAATATAGTAATTTTCAGGCCTTTCTACTATTGAAAAACTTTTGAACGGAAATTTACTTTCAGAGAGATATCGTCTCATAGCCCTTACTTCCCTCCACGATTTGTCATCCTTCCCTCCATCACTGAAAACAATGACATCAGTTTTGGCAGCGAGGGTATTAGCAGCGAGCGATTCTAAAGTTCTCCGCGTGTTATCCAAACGGTTATAAACAAAAAGTGCTACTGGGGCAAAATTCGTATCCTTCATATGAATAATATTTATTCATCTGCAAATTTACATATATTCCCAAAAAATGCCAATCAATCTATCAGAATGCTTCGACAAATATGAATCAACTATAAAATCCATATCCTAGAAATTGTGGATAAATGCATAGCTTGTTCGTACACCTTGACCATCAAATTTATTAATATTAAAATCAAACTTTTATTAAATAGAGGTTCCAGAGTTCAACCACCTCAATTGAGAAAAGCCAATTGTCTGATTTATAATATTATATAAGGGTTTCAGAAGCCACATAAAAACAACCAATGGTAATCTATCACAGTGTTTAAACCGATACACTTGATTCGAGACAAAGAATAGCGGACTATTCGAGGAGCAGACCAGGAAAAAACTCCGGAAAGACAGGTAAATCGTATCGAAATGTGTTCGAGAATCGTGTTTGCATTTTCATTGGTAAATTATTTAAATAATTCTATAGCCTCCGAGCATACTATTATAGGCACACAAATATAATTTCTTTAGGCAAAATCCTCATAATTTGCAGAATTACCCAATCCTATTGCAGGAAACGGATAATGTCTGTACTTTAGCATATTGTTTTATGAGATGAAAGTTCTGATTGTAAATACACTTGAAAGGAGAGGCGGAGCGGCGGTTGCGGCAGGGCGTCTGATGAAAGCGCTTCAGAAAGAAGGCGTGGAGGTCTCTGAGCTGGTGCTGCAAAAGACTTCCGACAATCCTTCTGTGTCTGCAGTAGGCTCGAAGTGGTGCAAAAAATTGGCCTTTGTATGGGAGCGGCTGTTTATTTGGACGACCAACTGTTTCCATAAGAAAAACCTGTTTGCCGTTTCCATCGCCAATTCCGGATTTGACATCACCCGAACCAAAGCATTTCAAGAGGCGGATATCATCCATTTGCATTGGATCAATCAAGGATTATTGTCGCTCTCCGGGCTTCGAAAAGTTTTTCGGACCGGCAAAGCTGTTGTCTGGACGATGCACGATATGTGGCCTTTCACGGGGATATGCCATCATTCCGGCACATGCGACCAATATTTTTCCCATTGCCATCGTTGTCCGCAGCTTTCACAAGACTGTCTTTCATCTCGGGTATTGGCAAGGAAAAAAGAACTATATTCCGGGAAAAATATTTCCTTTGTCGCTTGCAGCCAATGGCTGAAAGAAAGAGCCAGTCATAGTCCGTTGACGCAGCAGCACATATTGACGGACATTCCCAATCCTATTGATATTTCGAAGTTTCAGGTGCTTGACCAAAATACGGCCCGACTTTTTTTCAACCTCCCTCAAGACAAAAGACTCATTCTTTTCGGAAGTGTCAAAAATACGGACAAGCGCAAAGGCATTGACTACTTTATCGAAGCTTGCCGATGGATATACAATCAGTATCCGGACATTGCCAAAACAATTGGAATTGCCGTATATGGCAGCCATTCCGATGAATTGCAAGCTCAAATTCCTATCCCCGTTTATTCTCTTGGGTATATTTCGAGCGAAGAGGCTTTGGTCAATCTATACAACGCCGTGGATGTTTTTGTCACCCCCTCTTTGGAAGAGAATCTTCCCAACACCATCATGGAAGCGATGGCCTGCGGCACACCTTGCGTCGGTTTTCAAATCGGAGGAATCCCGGAAATGATAGACCATCTTAAAAACGGCTATGTGTCCCAATATAAATCTGCCGAAGATTTGGCCAAAGGCATTCACTGGGTACTGGACGATGCCGATTATGAATCATTGAGTATCGCCGCCCGCGAAAAAGTCATTATCCACTACAGCGAGCCCGTCGTTGCCCATGAATATATGGCATTGTACCGTTCTCTTCTTGAATCCAAAAACGAGGCATAAAACATGAGCAAAAACGTCGGCATCATATTGGCGGCTGGGAAAGGGCTCCGCATTGGAGCGGAACTTCCCAAACAGTTTCTGAAAATCGGTGGAAAAACGATTTTGGAACACTGTGTTGACGTTTTTGAGCGACATCCGGAGATGGACGAAATTGTCGTGGTGGCTCATCCTGACTGGCACGATGAAATAGAGAGAATGCGGAGCGAGAACGCTTGGACCAAATTGCGGAGAATCATCGCCGGAGGGAAAGAGCGTTTCGATTCAAGTTTCAATGCCATTCTCGCCTATTCAGACCAGCCGGATGCCAATCTGCTCATTCACGATGCCGCCAGGCCCCTTGTCAGTCAGCGCATTATTTCGGAGGTGATTCGCTCGCTTGAGCAATTCAAAGCGGTGGATGTGGCCATTCCTTCCAAAGACACGGTCATTCTCACCAATCGCGAGCGCAACCGCATTGTGGAGGAGCCGCCGAGATCGCAGGCGATGTTGGTTCAGACTCCTCAAGGTTTCAAACAGAGTACCATAGAACAAGCCTACCGCCTCGGGCAGAAAGATGCCGGTTTCCTTCCCACCGACGATTGCGGCGTAGTGCTGCGTTATCTGCCCGAAGAAGCCATCCATATTGTGTCGGGAGACGAGAACAATATCAAAATAACGTATCCCGACGACCTCGCTTTTGCCGAACGTTTTCTCAAACAAACGGCCTTGATTTCATAGACAACAAAAATCAATCAAGTATATGAAACTTCCCAGAATTTCCTTCAAACAGATTATTCCGCATTTGGTGGCCATCCTTGTTTTCGTGGCCTTGTCGCTCATTTATATGGCTCCGGCCGCCTTCGAGGGTAAAGATTTGCCGCAAGGTGATGTGAGCAATGCAAAAGCGTCCTCTCAGGAATTGATCCAGTTCCACAAAAAAACAAGCGAGCCGATTTATTGGACCAACGGAATGTTCAGCGGTATGCCGGCCAATATGATCAGGCCGCCCAAAACGGACAATATCTTCCGCACCTTAGGGAAATGGGTATCATTGGGATTACCCGATCTTCATATTCGTTTAGTTTTCCTCTATCTGCTGGGGTTCTATATTCTGATGCTGGCTTTCGGCTGCAATCCCTGGCTGAGTCTGGTCGGGGCCATTGCCTATTCTTTGTGCTCCTACAACCTGATTATCATTGAGGCCGGGCACGTCAATAAAGCCTTGGTGATGGCTACTGTGGCCCCGCTCATCGGCGGCATCGTCCTTTGCTATCGCCGGAAATGGCTTATCGGAAGTTTTGTCACGCTGATTGCGGCGGGGCTCAACATCTATTGGGGGCATCAGCAAATCAGCTATTACGCCGTCATTACTATCGCAGTGCTGGCCATTACCTATTTTGTCTATGCCATCCGTCAGAAAGAGCTCAAGAATTTCTTCCTGTCATCGGCTTTGCTGGTGGTGTTGGCGGTGCTGGCTTTGTTGCCTGCGGCCGGCAGTCTGCTGCCCACGATGGATTATACCAAAGAGACCATGCGCGGCGGTGCGGTGCTGCAACAGAACAAAACCGAAAACAACGGGCCCTCTGCCGGTTTGGACATCGATTATGCTTACAGCTGGAGTTACGGCGTGGGCGAAACGATGACTTTGCTTATTCCTAACCTTTACGGAGGAAGTTCGCATTATAATATCGGTAACGAATCGGCTTGCTACCAAGCCTTGAGAACCACCGGACAGGCCAAACAATTCTGCGAGGCGGCTCCTACCTATTGGGGCGACCAGCCTTTCACTTCCGGTCCGGTGTATGCGGGCGCCATTGTCTGCTTCCTCTTCGTTCTGGGACTGTTTCTCGTCAAGGGGCCGGAGCGTGGGTGGCTGCTCATTGCCACCATCATCTCGATTCTGCTCTCGTGGGGACGTCATTTTATGGGACTCAACGAATGGCTGTTTTATCATCTTCCACTCTACAACAAGTTCCGCACGCCATCTATGTCGTTGATTATCGCCGATATCACGATGGCGACCATGGCTATTCTGGCCATCAAGGCACTTATTGAATGTGAGGACAAAAACGCCATCAGACGTCCAATCTGGATTTCATTCGGCATTACCGGAGGCCTCTGTCTGCTGTTCGCCCTGTTCGGCGGTGCCATGTTCCATTTCTCAGGCATCAACGACAGTTATTATCCTGAATGGCTGGTGGAGCAACTGAAAGTGGACCGCATTCATCTGCTCCGTGCGGATGCCTGGCGTTCTTTCCTGTTTATTGCCTTGTCGTTGGTCTGCCTTATGGTATATATCGGCAAATCTGCCAAGACAAATCCGAGCATTGCCTATAATAAAAACTCGTATTCGTTGATAGCGGCCTTGGGCGTTCTGATTCTCATCGACCTTTGGTCTGTAGACAAGCGCTTCCTCAACAACGACGATTTCCTGCCCAAGAAACAGGCCAAGGCCTTTGTCGCCAGCGCTGCCGACCAGCAGATTCTCAAGGATACCGACCCCGACTACCGCGTACTCAACCTCACGGTGAACACGTTCAACGATTCCTCAACATCTTATTTCCATAAATCGGTGGGTGGCTACAGTGCCGCCAAACTGCGCCGCTATCAGGACATTATCGACTATCATCTCAATTTCCAGAACCAACCGACGATGAGCGTACTCAATATGCTCAACACGCGCTATTTCATCGTCCCCGGACAGAATTCGGAACCGACAGTCCAATACAATCCCAATGCTTTGGGCAATGCCTGGTTTGTAGATAATATTATCTGGGTGGATAGTCCGGACGAGGAAATCAATGCATTGTATCTCTTGGATCCGGCCAAAACCGCCTGTATCGACAAAGTTTGGAAAGAGAAGCTCCCCAACAGCGAACAGCTTACCGCCAAGGTTGAGGAAGAAGGTTCAGATGCCAGTTCAGGCCCGATGGAACCAGCCGCTTGGATTCGTCTGAAAGATTATGTCCATCCCGGTAATCTGATTTATGAAAGCCACAATTCTCAAGCTCAACTCGCTGTCTTCTCGGAAGTTTTCTACAAGACTTGGAAAGCCTATATCGATGGTGTGGAGACTCCGATTGTGCGGGCCAACTACATTCTTCGGGCGCTTCCGATTCCGGCGGGCGAGCATCAGATTGAGTTCAAATGCATTGATGAGGTTTATATCAAGAGCGGCAAAATCTCACATTGGTCTTCAATAGCCATCGGTGTGATCTTAGTCGGAATTCTGGCTATGTTGATTTTAGGAGCCGGCAAGAAAAAAGAAGAAGCCGAGACCGTCTGAAAGCAAACGCAACATCAGAACCTGTTCTTATGAAAATAAGCATTATAACCGTCACCTACAATGCCTCCGGAGTTTTATGGAAAACGATGGAAAGCATTGCCGCCCAAACCCGGATTCAAGATATTGAATACCTTATCATTGATGGCGCATCCAAAGATGAGACGATGAGCTTGGTCCAAAAATTCTCTGAGGAGCACCCGGCATTGGCTATGCGTTGGATCAGCGAACCGGATAAAGGTTTGTACGACGCCATGAACAAAGGTATCGCTATGGCGACAGGCGATTTTGTCTGGTTCATCAATGCGGGCGACAAGATATACCGGGAAGTTACGGCGGAAAAAATCGCAGAAGCCTACTCTCAACAACCCGATGCCGATGTGATTTACGGCCAATGCCTGATTATTGACCACGATGACAGACCTTTGGGAGAACGGCACAAAATCGCACCCAAAGTATTGACGAAAAAGAGTCTGCTCAAGGGCCTGGTAGTCTGTCACCAGTCCATACTCATACGTCGAAGTATGGCTCCTCAATACGATTTACGTTATAAAGTATCCGCCGATTACGATTGGACGTGCCGCATGCTGGAGGTTTCACACAAAAACCTATACATAGACGATTACCTCTCACGTTTTATGCTGGCGGGTATTTCTTCGACCAACCGCAAGCGTTCGTGGAAAGAGCGTTTTGACAGTATGCGACGCCATTTCGGTCTTCTTCCGACGCTCTGGGCACATTTCATCATTGTCTTGAAATATCCGTTCGGCCGCAAAGCGAGATAAGAGCCCAAAAGCTATTTGGCAGTTTTTCGAGTCAAAAACTTTTGAAGGAAACCAAGACCATAGCCAAAGAGTTGTGTGTAGGCTGCCCCTATCGAATACAATGCCACCTTAAAATCCTTGTTCTGAATGAAAGAATCCACAAACAGACAGATTGCATAGAAAACAATCGGCAGAATCCATGCCCAAGACCAGAAAATGGATAACAAAACAAGCAAAATGTTGCCACACACAAACAACGCAGGAAGAAGATGAACCAATTTAAAAGTATCCGGATACTTCTTTTTCAATTCAATGCGTGCCTCACCTGAATGCCGTACCTGACGGAAAAAAGCAGAAAAACTCATCCGTCGTTTGTGATACACAAATGCATCAGGAAAAAGCCTGCAGGAATATCCAGCTTTAAAAATACGGGTACTGAAGTCGATATCTTCACCATACCTCATCGGAGCGAATCCACCAAGATTCTCATAAACGCTCTTCCTGATACCCATATTGAAACTGCGTGGATAGAATTTATCCAATTTCTTTTTACCACCACGGATACCGCCTGTAGTTAAAAAGGAAGTCATCGAATAATTGATGGCTTTTTGTATCGGTGAAAAAGAAGGATGGGCTTTGTCTGAGCCACCAAAGGCATCTACGGAATCACGATTCAACTCATCGTGAATAATCTTTATATAATTCTCAGGCACAATAACATCTGAATCCAAAATAATAAGATAATCTCCGCTACTCCGCTCTGAGCCGAAATTTCTTGAAGGTCCAGGACCTGAATTGGATTTAAAAAAATAATGCAAATCCAACTGCCCTTCGTATTCCTGACAGATCTTATCGCATCGCTCATCGGATCCGTCCTCCACAATCACGACCTCAAAGTCGGTGTCAGTCTGACGGCTCAGACTTTCAAGTAGTTCGCGCACTTCGTCCGGACGGTTATAAACCGGAACAATGACTGACAGTTTCAATTCCATAGGGTTATAGTTTATCTTCGAGATAGCTCAAAATCAATTTGGTACCGCCGCTGCTCTGACGGACATAGCCGACAGCAGCCTCGCCAGAACGCCTCAGAGCCTCAGCATCGTGAGTCCAAGTCTGAAGACATTCTTCAAGCTCCTCATAACGGGAGATTGAACGGGCAGCGCCACAAGCCAGCAATGCTTTCGCCTCATCAAATTTATGGTAATTCGGGCCGAAAACAAGGGGAATTCCATAAACAGCCGCTTCGAGTGTGTTGTGGATACCGACACCGAAACCACCGCCGATATAGGCGATGTCGCCATAACGATATGTCGAAGAAAGCAAGCCGTAACAATCGAGAATAATGCAGTCGGCTCCTTGCAATTTGTCTTCCGTCAGACGGGAATAACGCAGGGCGGGCCGCTGCAACATAGATTCAATAGCTTGAATATGAGCTTCGTGAATCTGATGAGGAGCCAATATAAGCTTGAGCTCCGGATGACGGTTGAAATAGTCGATAAACAACTGCTCGTCTTGTGGCCAGGAGCTGCCTGCCACCAGAATGCGGGAGTGGGCCGATTGAGAATGGAACTCGTCCAGCAAGAACAGATTTCTCGCTTCAGAAGCGATGGCAAGGACGCGGTCGCTGCGGGTATCTCCGCAAATCTGAGCCTGGGAACGTATTCCCACCGAAGCAAGCAGATCAATGGATTGCTGATTCTGGACAAAGAAATAACTGAAACTGGAGAACACTTTCCGGTAGATTCTACCCCAAGGCTTGAAGAAAGTCTGGGTAGGACGGAAAATACCAGACACTAAATATGTCGGTATATCCTTCTTTTTCAGTTGTTTGAGATAGTTCGGCCAAAACTCGTACTTGATGAAAAAAACGGATTTCGGCTGAATCAGACGGAAGAACCGACGGACGTTGCAAGGCGTATCGAAAGGCAGATAACAGACCAAATCGGCCCCGGCGTAATTTCTCTGCACCTCATATCCCGAAGGTGAATAAAACGTCAGAAGAATCTTATAGGCGGGATAACGTTGCCGGATGGCTTCCATCAAAGGCCGACCCTGTTCAAATTCACCGAGAGAGGCGGCATGAAACCACAGCCACTTATCTTCAGACTTGACTGCCGCCGCCAGTGATTTCCATGTCTCGCGCTGACCGACCACCATCTTCCGTGCCTTCTTGTGAAAACAGGAGACGACACGGAATCCCAGGACATATATGCAGAACAGCAACGAGTACATCACTCCCATGTTATCCCAAAACCTCCATACAACGTTTGAGACGACGCAAGGTTTCTTCTTTTCCTATCAACGTGACAATACTGAAAATATGCGGGCCTTTCCCTTCACCAACGATAGCCAGACGGAAGGCGTTCATCGGAATGCCCATACCATATTCATTCTCATCGCACCAGGCCTTGGCCTTGGCTTCCATAGCGACGGGATCGGAGAAATCATCTCCCTCCAGAATCGCAGTCAGTTCAGTCATCTGACGGGCCGATTCGGGTTTCCAACGCTTGGCCACCGTTTTTTCGTCATAGTGCTCGGGGGCTTTGAAAAAATACAGCGCATTGGCATCGAAATCGTGAAGGAAATTCATACGGTCTTTGATAAGAGCCAACACCTTCGACACGTAATCCACCTGGCTTTCGATACCTTCCGCCTTGAGGGCAGGAAGAATCTGAGCCGCCAGAGCGTCATTGTCGGCCTGCATCATATATTGATGATTGAACCATTTGCCTTTCTCATAATCGAATTTGGCGCCGGCTTTGCTGCATCGGCTCATGGAGAATTGCTCAATCAGCTCATCCATCGTGAACATTTCCTGTTCGGTACCCGGATTCCAACCCAGCAGAGCCAGGAAATTGATGACGGCTTCGGGGAAATAACCGGCTTCGCGATAACCTTTGCTGATATCGCCCGTGGCAGGATCCTTCCAATCGAGCGGGAAGACCGGGAAGTTGAGCCGGTCGCCATCGCGTTTGGAAAGTTTGCCTTTGCCGTCGGGTTTGAGAAGGAGCGGCAGATGAGCGAATTGAGGCATCGTATCTTCCCAACCGAAGGCTCTGTACAACAGAATATGCAGCGGCGTGGAAGGAAGCCATTCCTCCCCTCGGATTACGTGTGAGACCTCCATCAGATGATCATCGACCACGTTGGCCAAATGGTATGTGGGAAGCTGATCGGCCGATTTGTAAAGAACTTTATCATCCAGCACATCCGATTTAATCTGAACTTCGCCACGTATCATATCCTGAATGGCAATCGTTTGAGCGGGCTCAATCTTGAAACGGACGGTATAGACATCTCCGCGGGCGATACGGGCCTGAACTTCCTCGGCGGGCAGCGTCAAAGAATTGGTCATCGAGCCACGGCTCTTGGCATCGTATTGGAAATTAGGATTTTCCGCATGTTTCGCTTCCAACTCGGCGGGCGTGTCGAATGCATAATATGCCGCACCGCTGTCAATCAGCTGATCCACGTATTTCTTGTAAATGTCACGGCGTTCAGATTGTCTGTAGGGGCCATATTTGCCGCCGAAACCGACACCCTCATCGAACTTGATGCCCAACCAGGTAAGAGCCTCAATAATATAGGCTTCCGCACCCGGGACAAAGCGTTTGCTGTCTGTATCCTCAATACGGAGAATCATATCGCCTCCGTTATGTTTGGCAAAAAGATAATTGTACAATGCAGTACGGACACCTCCGATATGAAGGGCTCCAGTAGGACTCGGTGCAAAACGCACTCTGACACGTTTTTGTTCAGACATAATCATAATATTTATCTTGGGCAAAAATACGATTTTTTTTGTACTTTTGAAGCTGTTCACAGCCGATTTCCGTAATCTGTATGAAAGAGAAAAAGACACCATCCGATATGGAGCAGAATCCTTTGCTTCCCCGATTGCTGCTTTTCGTGGCCGCAGCCATCATCATGCTGGCCGTGTTCCCGCGTGAAGGGCATTTCCGTTACCAATTTCAGGAAGACCGTCCCTGGCGCTATGGCTTGCTCACCGCTCCCTACAGTTTTTCCATCTACAAAGCCGAAGACGCTTTTGCCAGCGAACGCGACAGCGTTTTGGCGACCCTCAAACCATATATCCAACAAGACAGCCAAGTGTTGGACGAAGTTTTGGCCGATCTCGAAAACGATTACGGTCTATTTCTGAGCGTGAGCGTTCCCGATTATTATATGAGCTATCTGGTCGGACAGCTCAAGAAAATCTATTCCGCCGGCATTGTCAGCGCCCAGCAGTTGGACCGTTTCAAGACGGACAAGATAAAAGAAGTGATGATGGTGATCAACAATGTGGGTGAAAGACGAACTCTCGAATCGCTCTACACCATCAAAGAAGCCTATTCCGACATCCTGTCTGAGCTTCCGCCCAATCTCGACCGCAACGTATTGAGCAAAGAATGCAAAATCGACCGCTATCTCAAGGAGAACTGCCAATACGATCAGACCACGACTGAGGCCAAAAAAGAAGAACTGCTGGGCAGTCTCTCCCAGACTTTCGGCATGGTCCAGCGCAATGAACGCATCATTGACCAAGGCGAGATTGTCAACCACGACACCTATCTGAAGATCCTGTCACTCAAAAAAGTGTCGGAAGAGCGCAATGAAGGCAACGGCTGGATTCTCGTCGGACAGATTTTATGGATATCTGTCTTGCTGGCTATGCTGTTCCTATTCCTCAAACGCTTCAGTTATAGCATTTTCCAACGTTTTACCGATATTCTTTTCCTACTTATTCTGATTACGGTGCTGGTGGTGGCCACGGCCCTTATCGTCAAGAACGACGACCTCATCAACACCTATATGATTCCGTACGCCATCCTGCCGGTGATGGTTTGTACCTTTTTCGATTCAAGGACGGCCTTTTTCTCCTATATCATCACGATTCTGCTTTGTGCACCCTTCACCGAATTTCCCTTCGAATTTCTTATGGTCCAATCGGTGGTAGGTATGGTGGCCGTGTTCTCCATCAAAGACCTTGTCCAGCGTTCTCAGCTGATTCTCTGCATTCTGTGGACATTTATCACCTACTCGACGGTTTATACCGTACTCACACTGATGCAGGGAAACAGTCTATATCTGATGCAATGGAAAACCTACGCTTCTTTCGGCATCAATGCCTTGATGATGCTGTCGGCCTATCTGCTGATTTATCTCTGCGAATGGGTCTTCCATTATACTTCCAACGTGACACTGATGGAGTTGGCCAACATCAATTCCGAATTGCTGCGTAACCTGTCGGAAACTTGCCCGGGCACTTTCCAGCACTCGCTGCAGGTCTCCAATCTGGCCGCAGCCGCCGCCTCAAAAATCAAGGCCAATGCTTTGCTCGTCCGTACCGGTGCCTTATACCACGATATCGGAAAGATGGAATATCCGTCGTATTACACAGAAAATCAGAATGGTGTCAATCCTCTTGACACGATGCCGCCAGAAGATGCCGTGAAATATATCACCGGCCATGTGGATAATGGTTTGAAACTGGCCAACAAGCATCATCTGCCCAATGTCATCAAAGATTTCATCTGCTCCCACCACGGATGCGGCCCGGCCCGGTATTTCTATACGCTGTTCAAAAACAACCATCCGGACGAAGAAGCTCCTGCCTATTATTTCTACAAAGGGCCCAATCCTTTCACACGCGAGACTGCGATTCTGATGATGTGCGACTCAGTCGAGGCGGCGTCACACTCCTTAAAAGACTATTCTGAACTCACGCTGGGGAAATTGGTGGACAACATCATTGACCATCAGATGTCAGGCGGTTCTTTTAAAAATGTCCCCCTCACTTTCCAGGAAGTGGAAAGCATCAAAAACGTGCTGAAAGAGAAACTCAAAAGTATCTATCACACACGTATCGCCTATCCGGCTGAAATAAGCAATCAGAAAAAAGAAGAAGCGGCTACTTCCGAATCAGATTCATAAACTCCTGACGGGTCTTGGCCTGATTGAAAGCTCCTGTAAAATCGGAAGTGACCGTCAGCGAGTTTTGCTTTTCCACTCCACGCATCTGCATACAAAGATGCTGAGCCTCCACTACGACCATCACGCCCAAAGGCTGAAGCGTATTCTGGATGCATTCTTTGATTTGCGTGGTCATTCTCTCCTGAATCTGTAAACGTTTGGCGAAAATATCCACCACCCTGGCGATTTTGCTCAATCCAGTGATATGCTGGTCGGGGATATAAGCCACGTGCGCCTTGCCATAGAAAGGCAACATGTGATGCTCGCACATCGAATAGAAATCTATGTCCTTGACCACCACCATCTGACGGTACTCCTCATGGAACATGGCAGAACGCAGCACAGCCTCGGGATCCATCTGATATCCATAAGTAAGAAACTGCATGGCCTTGGCCACACGATGGGGAGTTTTGAGCAGGCCCTCGCGGTCGGGATTCTCACCCAAAAGACGGAGAATCTCGCGATAATGAAGAGTCAACTCTTCTTGGATAGAATTGTTCTCTGTATTGAGTATCAAATCTTTATCTATCATTAGAAGCTGATCTGAATTGTTTCGGGATTATTTGAAAACACCGTCAATAATATTTATTTCAACAGCTTCTTATTTTATCGGGAGATAAACAGTCTCGCGGACAATGGACATCTCGCGGCCGTAATCCAATTTGCGCTGGAAAGTCAGCAAAACTTCGTATGCATCTTCATAGCACAGAAAATCTCCGACTTTGACACGCCAGAAAGGAGCCGTATAGCTTACGTAAGTTGCCAGACCGGGAAGAACCGACTTCACACCCGATTCTTTGCGGAAAGCTTCCGATTTCGCGGTCGATTTGTTGTCGGAATAAGCCTGAATCCGATATCCGTTCATCTTGACATAACGGACTCCATCTATGATGGTCAGGTTGTCGTCACCCGATTCAGGATTGCCGAGCTTTTCCAACAAGGCGTCGTCCTGATGAACCGTGACTCTGCCCTCCCGCGAAAAGAGAGCATTCGATGTCAGTTCATAGAAAAACGACTTGCCGCGCAGATTTCTGACAGGAATATTGTCGGAAATGCTGTCGGTATAGTACGTCGTCTGAGCACACAAGGCATTGGAGCCGAGCCAGAAAAGGATCAGCGCCAATGTCTTGAGTATGTGATTGAACTTCATCAATTAAAGCGTGTTAAGCACGTCGTTGGTTTTGCGGACAGCAGCTGCGCTCTTCTCGAACAAAGCTTTTTCTTCGTCGTTGAGTTTGAAATCGATGACTTCTTCCCAACCGTTGCGGCCAATGCGGACAGGCACACCGATACAGATATCTTTCTGGCCATATTCGCCTTCGAGATATACACAGCAAGGGATGACACGCTTCTGATCGTGAAGGATGGCTTCTACGACGTAAGCTGCGGCTGCACCGGGAGCATACCAGGCAGAAGTGCCGAGAAGCTTGGTCAGGGTAGCACCACCTACCATCGTGTCGGCAACCACCTTGTCGAGAGCTTCCTTGCTCAGCAGTTGAGCCACGGGAACACCCTTATAGGTAGCGAAACGGGTAAGAGGAATCATCGTCGTATCGCCGTGACCGCCAATCACCGTCGCTTCGATATCGTTGAGGTTGGCATCGCCGAGAGCCATGGAAAGATATGTTTTGAAGCGCGAGCTGTCGAGGGCGCCACCCATACCGATAACGCGGTTCTTGGGAAGGCCGGTCGATTTGACGGTAAGATAAGTCATCGTATCCATAGGATTGCTGATGACGACCAAAATGGCATTGGGAGAGAATTCCAACACATTTTTCACAACGCTCTTGACGATACCGGCATTGACACCGATCAGTTCCTCGCGGGTCATGCCAGGCTTGCGGGGGATACCCGAAGTGATGACAACCACGTCAGAATTGGCGGTCTTGCTGTAATCGTTCGTCGTTCCGACAATCTTGGTATCCATACCCAACATACAGGATGCCTGCTTCATATCAAGTGCCTTGCCCTCGGGTACACCTTCTTTGATATCAAGAAGAACAACTTCGTCGGCCACTTCATTGCGGGCCATCACATCGGCAGCCGTAGCACCGACATTTCCTACTCCAATAACTGTAACTTTTGACATAATGGTTATTTTATAAATTGTCTGAATACTTCCTTTTCGGATGGCAAAGATAAAGCCAATTTTCCATATAACCTATTCGCCGGCCCCAGGTTTTCCGTGATTGGACCCGATAAAAATCATTCTGCGTTCAACTGTTCATAATACATTGAAGCCCAGATAAAAGGAGCTGTCGCCTTACAATCGTCATCACGGACGGCCGTCTCATGGATGTAATAGTCAAAGGTTCCGCTGCGATGTCCGTCTCCTCCCAGACCGGCTCCCGCACAACATTGGGTGATGGAGAGCGTTCCGTCAGCGTTCTCTCTGACGAACGTATTGACAAACTTACGATACCATTCGTTGGCCAGGAAAAGGTACTTTTCAGAAAACACGCCCGTTGTTATGCCTTTGAGCAAACCGTAAATGAACATAATCGAGCCCGTGGATTCCAGATAATTGCCCTCGCGGCCCGGGCAGTCAAGCACCTGATACCACATCCCGGTTTTACGGTCGGCAAAAGACGGCAGCACCTCATAAATTCCGTTGAGCAGGTCAATAATCGCCTGACGGTCGGACGATTCCGGAAGAAAGTCAAGCACATCGACCATACCCATCACATACCAGCCCAATCCGCGGCCCCAGCAATGCTCCGACTGACCGGTGGTTTTGTCGCACCAGAACATCTCACGCGATTCATCCCAGGCATGACGGTAAAGGCCCGTTTCAGGGTCGTATGTATGCTTTCCTACAGTAACAAACTGATTGATAATATCATCATAATATGCAGACCTGTCTTCGGCAGGAATAAATCCGGAAACATAGCGGGCATAAAACGGCTCGCCCATATAGAGTCCGTCCAGCCACATCTGCCAAGGATACACAGCCTTATGCCAAAATCCTCCGTCATGGGTTCTCGGCTGACCCTTCAACTGAGAGAACAACGTGTCCATGGCGGTTTTGTAGCGTGCCTCCTGTGTTTTGTCATAGAGATCGAAAAGGAAGCAGCCCGGACAGACATGGTCGATATTGTATTTGGTCAACGAATAAGTGGCGATTCTCCCGTTTTCATCGATCAAAGAGTCCGCATATCCCTTGGCATACTCATAATATCGCGCATCGCCGGTATAATTGGCCAGATCCACGAACGCCAGCATTTCGAGTCCGGGGGTGTAATTCCATTTCGGATGCTGATTGCCGTCGATGGTGGTGGCACTCTCGTGGCGGGTCATTTCGCTCTCCGCCATACGGATGGACAAAGGACGGTCGGTTGTATCGAGAAGGCTTTGCGGCTTGGAGACGCAAGCGCTCAGGGCCAACAGGGCCAATGCCGGTAATAAACAATGTAATCTATTCATATACAGTTGGTTCTATTTCTGTTGAGTTTCCATCGCCTGGAGTTTCAGAAGGCAGACCCTCAAACTATCCTGCCACATGGGAATCTCAAAATGATATGCTGTCTTGAATTTCGACTTGTCCAGCACGCTGAAAGCAGGACGCGATACAGCCGAGGGATACTCGCAAGTGCGCACCGGCGTCACCTCACAATGGATGCCGGCCTGCTCATGGATTTCGCGGGTGAAATCGTACCAAGTGCAACAGCCTTCGTCCGTGAAATGGAAAATTCCGGGCACATAACCATCTTTTTCGGAAGCGCTCACCACCGTCATCAGAGCAGAGGCCAGATCGCCCGCATAAGTCGGAGTCCCCAACTGGTCGGCCACCACACGCAGCGGATTGCCCGAACGTCCCAAGCGCAACATCGTTTTGACGAAATTGCTGCCATAGGGAGAATAGAGCCAAGCCGTACGGAGAATGACGGCATCAGGACAATATTTCATCAATTCACGCTCTCCTTCAAGTTTGCTGGCGCCATATACCGACACGGGACCGACCTCGTCGTCTTCACGGTAAGGTCTCAACTGGCCGGACGGATCCCTCATCCCTTTTCCGTCAAAGACATAATCGGTGGAAACGTGGAGAAAACGGCATCCGTTGGCGGCCGCAGCCCTGGCCAGATTACCGACGGCGTCACGATTGACGCGATAACAGAGTTCCACATCGCTTTCGGCTTTCTCGACAGCGGTATAGGCCGCGCAGTTGATCAGATAATCGGGTTTATGAGATGTGAAATACGCCTCCACAGCCGGAGCGTCACACAAATCCAGTTCCTGTATATCGATAAAACCGAAGGAAAAATCGGGGAAATGACCGGCGAGACAACGCAATTCGTTACCCAATTGCCCGTTGGCTCCCGTCACTAGGACAGTTTTCATAATTTTGACTAATTTTGCAACAAAAATAGGCATATAATATGAAAATATTCACGATAGACAGCGGCTTTTTTTCAACCGACGGAGGTGCCATGTTCGGCGTTATGTCGCGGAAAATCTGGGCCGGGAAATATCCCGTGGACGATGAAAACCGCTGTCCGTTGGCCATGCGCTGTCTGTTTGCCGATTTCGGCAGCCGCAGAGTCTTGTTTGACACCGGTGTGGGGCTGAAGCCGACCGGAATGTCGTATTACCGTTTCCACCATCTGCTCAACATCGCAGATGAACTTGCCCGATATGGCTACCGGGCCGAAGACGTGACCGATGTCGTATTGAGCCATCTTCATTTTGACCATTGTGGAGCATGCACGGAATACGACCATCAGGGTAATCTTACGATGACTTTCCCTCATGCCCGACATTGGACCACCAAAGGGCAATGGGAAAACTCTCAACATCCGAAATTCTGGGAAGCGGATGCCTATCTGACAGAGAACATGCAGGCTGTTTTCGAGGCTGGAAAATTGGAAATCCTCGATGAAAACGGAGAAAATATGCCTAAAGATGTCCGGCGTCTGACGGATGGGCGCTTCGAATTGTTCCCGGGTCTGAGCGTTGGGATTTACCAAGGTCATACCTACGACCAACTGGTCTCATTTTTAGAGACGGAACAAGGGAACTTCATTTTTTCCGGAGACGTCGTACCGATGTGCCTTCACGTCACTCAAGGCTGCATCGCTGCTATTGACAACCATGCGGCAGAGTCTGTCGAAGAGAAAATGCGGCTGCTGCGGCTGGCCCATTCCCAAAACAGCCGCCTGTTTTTTTACCACGATGCCTGCACTGTTTCGGCTTCACTGAAAAAAATGAATGGTCACATCTCCGCCATTGACCGTGAGGTCTCAGATTACAATCACTTGGAAATCAGCCGACGATAGATGCAAGTGGTATTTTGGCATATCGCACAGCCATAAGGGCGTTTTTTCACTTCCGTTCCCAAGCCAATGACACCGCTCACCGATTTAATAGGAGTCATCAGGCAGGAATCTCCCAATTGGATTCCCGTCGGATTCGGTCCGACCAAGGCAAACAGATTCCGTTGGTCGGTAATCGGCCAATTGCAATACCCCGGGCTGTAGCGGTTGGTGATGTTCAGCCCTTGCGACTTCATTTCTTCTTCCAAAGCGGCATGGATACGGTCCATCGCATTCTCTACGGTCAATGAGCCGATGGCATCAATGAGATATGCCTCCAGCAAATCTCCCCGGTCATTGTAGCGATGGGATTCCCGCGTGAACAAAGTTCCAGCCGTGCAAAGGAAAAGCGCCGCCTGAGTACAGCCACGCAGATAAGCGCAAACCTGACGGCCGGGCTGCAAGACTTCCGGATGGCCTTCCACGCGCAATCGGCCCTCTTTGATATTGAGTTGCTCCACTTGAAAAACGGAATAACCTCCCACCGCATAACCGGCATCCGCCAGCTGCGGCAAAGCAGCGGAAATGAACTCATATCCCGGATGTCCGGTATCCTCCAAATGAAGATAATCAACCATATCCCCAACGGATGGAAGCACCTCGCCGTAGGAAAAAGAATATGTTTTGAAGTTCAGCACTTTAACTCCTTACTTGTTGAAATCACTCAAAGCTTCAAAAAACGCCTGCAGATTGGCCTGAGGGACACGTGGCGGCAGATCGCATCCTGTCGAAAGGACGAAATTGCGGTGACCGGCGGTCTGCTCCAACAGATTCCGAGTGGCGCGGCATACCTCCTCGCAGCCTGACTGCTGCAAAACACTGACAGGATCCAAGTTGCCCATTACCAAGATGTTGTCGGGAACAGTCCGCAAAGCCTCGGCCATATCGGCGCGGTTGCCGAAGTGTAAAGCCGCAGCCCCAGAGGCAATCATGGAAGGCGTACAATGACCTGTGTTGCCGCAATTATGCAGAATCAACGTGAAATTATCGTCTTGAACCGCCTCCACAATTATTTTCACGTATTCCGTTGAATAGACAAGGCAATCCTCATCGCTCAACAGACCGGAGGCCGGTTCGGCCATTATCACACCCGCCGCGCCGGTCGCTTTCAAAGCCCGGCAATACGTCATCAGAAAAGAGGTGCACTTATCAAGCAAATTCATAATGGTATCCGGTTCAATATAGATAGCCATCATTATCTCGCTCATATCGTACAAACGGCCAGCTAGGGAGAACGGCCCGATACACCCGGCAAATACCGGCCTGTCTTTGATATTGGCAGCGGCCAACTTGCTGGCAAGCAGACATTGGGGCACACGGCCTGAACTCAACGAAGGGATGGAGAGAGCTTCCACTCCGGCGGCATCACACACCAGACGGCCAACCACCGTAGGAATGTCGTTTTCCGGGAAATTGATTTCAGCGCCAAAGGCTTCCGCCTCCACTGTCAAATCCATAATGGTCGTACAGGCCGCGGACGGATAGCGGTCGGCCAGAGCCTTGATGGCTTGATATTGAAGATTACCGTCGCTGACAGCCTCTCGGACACTCACACCGATTTCTTCAATGCCGAGATGGGTCATCACGGGCATCGCCATCACTTTTTCGGACGATAGAACAGAGTCAATCCATTTCTTCATAACAGACCCTATGATTCAGCGATAAAATCTTCCAAGGCCTGCACATCGGCTTGAGGATCCGCACCGTAGGCATCCGCACCGATAGAGGCAGCGAATTCTGCCGAAACAGGAGCTCCACCGACAATGAATTTGGTCGAAGGTGACACCTTACGCACTTCCTCAATCGTGGTTTTCATATGGCACATGGTCGTCGTCAAAAGGGCGGACAATCCGACAAAAGCGCCCGGATGTTGCTTGACGGCCTCCACAAAAGCTTCCGGCTTGACATCCACACCCAAATCAATGACTTCCCAACCGGCGCCTTCCACCATCATGCAGACAAGATTCTTGCCGATATCGTGGAGGTCACCCGAAACCGTTCCGATGATGAAAGTGCCCTTCTGCTTGATTTCACCCGAAGTGAAATAAGGCTTGATATAAACCAGTGCCGAATTCATCGCCTTGGCCGAAAGAAGCATCTGAGGGACGAAAGCCTTGCCTTCTGAAAACTTCTGTCCCACTTTGGTCATGGCGGGAATCAATGCCTCGTCCATAATGACGGAAGGGGAAATACCTTGAGCCAATGCCTGTTGTGTGTATTCAGAAGCGCCGTCCTGCCCTTTCATTTGTGGAGGATAAGGAGAAGCCGCGTTGATTTTACCGAACTCAACGCAAGTGAAGAGTTTTTCCAGAATATCGTTCATAATTATATGATTATAAATAAATTGAATTCAACACCAGCATTCGGACTGTCGAGACGGAAACATGTCCTTAAAATTGTCGTAAAAATACTCATTTATCTCAATATCTGCCTCCCGACCACTCAAAATGTTTCTTAAAAACAAACCCTCATACCGGAATGGAACTCACATATCCGGTCTCCTAATTCCGCTTTGAGAATACCAAAGGCGACATCACCCGTGCAATGTCCGGTATATATTTTCCGGACAGGACAGACGGACAATTTCCGGGCAACAGTCTTAACCTCTCTCTCTTTCAGACAGAACAAATGCAGGCCGCCGAAATACGCCCGGACAGTCTTACCGGGAAAAGCACGAAGCACTTCCGAGACAACTACTTCCGGACCGGAATGAGAGCAGCTGTTGAAAACGGTCAAATCCTGTCCGGTTTCGAATACGAGACTTATTTCGTGGGAAAAATCGTCATAACAGAGCCTCTTCCCTTGTCTCACATATAGTTTTGCTTTCCGAGCTGCCGATTTGAGACCTTCTGTGGAATGGGGCACCATCCAGACTCCGGGTTCGATACAAGTCAATTCGTCCGTCCTTACCAGCCTGTCGGAATATGATTCGAGAATCTCAGGCGGCAAACCGATGTAATGCAACATATCAGAAGACTTTGAATAGCAATTTGCGGCAGCATGGGAACTGAGGTACAAAGGAGCTTTGTGATTGATATCGAAAAAGGCCGCCATCCCTTGAGAATGGTCGAAATGGGCATGCGACAAAACAGCATAATCCACTTCTGAAACATCAATTTTCAGAGAGGCCGCATTCTCCAGAAAGAGAGGCGAACTGCCTGAATCAAGCAAATATCGCTTCCTCTGATATTCGATATGGAACGAAAGTCCCCACTCGCAACACAGCCCGTTTTGAGCCTTATTATCTATCAAAACTGTCGTTTTCATCGGACATTTATTGAAAAATATCGTTGAGCGAAAACAGCGGGTTATTTGAACAGACGGAGGTTGGACTCCAATTGCTTTACCGAGCTGGCACCCACCAATACAGAAGTCACTTCCGGCCGACGGAGTATCCACTTCAAAGCATATTGAGCCAAGGTCAGACCGGCATCGGACGCTTCCTCATTCCAATGACGCAACTGAGAGAGCAATTCGGGAGTCAGAACCTCCGGCTTCAGGAACGAGCTGTGTGTCATACGGGAGCCTACGGGGATGCCATTGAGATAGCGGTCGGTCAGAAGTCCCTGGGCCAATGGAGAAAAAGCCACCACGCCCACACCGGCTTCCATAGCCTGACCGAGAATCTCCTGCTCGGGCTCACGGACCAACATATTGTATCTCTGCTGATTCACCAGACACGGCACTTTCTGTTCCCTCAAATAGGCATAAGCCCGAGCCGCCATATCCGCCGGATATTTGGAAATACCCACATACAAGGCCTTTCCCTGACGGACAATATCCACCAAAGTCTGCATGGTCTCTTCCAAAGGCGTATCGGGATCCGGACGGTGAGAATAGAAAATATCCACATATTCGAGTCCAAGGCGTTTGAGACTCTGATCGATAGAAGCCATCAGACATTTGCGCGAGCCCCATTCGCCGTATGGACCGGGCCACATATCGTGACCGGCCTTGGTCGCCACGAGAATCTCATCACGATGTGACTTGAGCGATTTGGCGAAAATACGGCCGAAACACGCTTCGGCGGCCCCATTGGGAGGTCCGTAATTGTTGGCCAGGTCAAAATAGGTAATACCCTGATCGAAAGCATATTCAACGATACTACGGCAAGTGTCGGGATCGGCATCCGACCCGAAATTGTGCCAAAAGCCTAATGAGATTTCGGGCAGAAGGAGCCCGCTGTTTCCACAACGGCGATAGCGCATTGCCTCGTATCTGGGTTCTGACAACTTATAATTATCCATCTGTTTTTTCCCCAAATATAGCAAGTTGTTTTGAAATGAGCATCTTTTTCACCCAAATCGGTATGAATTGTGTATCTTCGTTGCCAAACAAGCATTCTTATGAAACGATATCAACTGACCTTCCTTCTTCTCTTCCTGTGCAACGCTCTTTCCGCCCAGATGCGGGACCCGCTCGTGCGCGAGTTCATCACTCCGCAACGTATCGTATGGCAACAGACTGACAGCGTGCTGCGCGATGTGGAAGCACTGCTTGTGCCCAGCGACGGACAAGCCACATTAGGCCGTGCCCGCTTCTGCCAGATTGCCAATAAAGAGAATACCAGCTTTATCCTCGATTTCGGACGCGAGCTGCACGGAAGTCTTCAGATTTTCACCGGTACCGCCTCCACCATCAGCACCCGACTGCGAATCCGCTTCGGTGAATCGGTCGGAGAGACATGCAGTGAGACCGTGGAAAACAGCAGCGGCGTCCGTGGATTCTCGACCAACGACCATTCTCAAAGAGATTTCATCACCAGTGTATCGCGTTACGGATTCAAGGAAATTGGAAATACCGGATTCCGTTTCGTAAGGATAGATGTGCTTGACCATGATATCAAATTGAACATCAAAGAAATACGAGCCGTACTCCGCTATCGCGACTTGGATTATGCCGGTTCATTCCATTGCAGCGACTCCAGACTTGACAGCATTTGGCAGACGGCCGCCTATACCGTTCATCTGAATATGCAGGAATATCTTTGGGACGGCATCAAGCGCGACCGCTGTATCTGGCTCGGCGACATGCATCCTGAAGTTCAAACGATTATGGCCGTTTTTGACGATAAGAACGTAGTGGAATCCACGCTTGACAAAGCCGTTGAGCAGTATCCTCTCCCACAATGGCTCAACGGCATGAGCAGTTACTCCTTCTGGTATCTCATCATCCAATATGACTGGTTCCTGCGCCACGGAGATTTGGATTTCCTGACCAAGCACAAAGAGTACATTTCGGGCTTGGTACGACAGATTGACAGCCGGATTTCCCCCGATGGAATCGAGGAGATGAATCCAGGAATGATGAGCAGCATGAGCCGCTTTCTGGATTGGCCCTCCACTCCCAACCGCAACGGTGTGGAAGCCGGATACCGGGCTCTGATGTCGTGGGCGCTGGCGGATGCCGAACAGCTCTGCCGGTATCTCAAAGACGATGAAACCGGCGACATCGCCCGCGAGGCCCGTCTGAGACTTGACAGGCATCCGAAAAACCCCGACGGACTGCTGCAGGGCGCGGCACTGATGGCCATAGCCGGCACTATGAAACCCCAAACAGCCGCCAGAGATTACATATTGAAAGTGGGGGCGGAGGGTTTCACAACGTTTTACGGTTACTATATGCTTGAGGCACTGGCCAGAAACGACAACTATCAGGAAGCCATGGATATCATCCGTCAATATTGGGGTGCCATGCTCGACCTTGGCGCCACCAGTTTTTGGGAAGATTTTCACATGGAATGGCTCGAAAACGCCGCCCGCATTGACC
>JAZRWU010000161.1:0-3561 GCA_045599885.1 Bacteroidales bacterium
CCGATGCCAACCCTGCCAGCAATCGCGCTTTTTTGAAACAATTCATAGAGGAGAACGACATCCGATTCATCCTGGATCAAGGAGCATGGACTTTCCTCTATGCCGATTTCGCCGGCTCCGACCGTCATTTTTATATACGCATCTATCATCTCGATCCCGATTGGCTGCTGTACCGCCATCGGATGAACCGGAAGGGCTCTTCGCCTTCTTGGGAGAAGCGGAAAAGGCCGTTCTGTCCGAAAGCGGTGCTGCGCTCCGTATTGTCGTATTCCGCTCTGTGGAACCGTTGGCGCGTGCGTCGTCAGCTGCGGGCGAGTTTGAGAGATTCTGCCGCTGTGGTGGTCTTGAGCCGGACATATCGGGATAAACTGCTGAAACTGGCCGGTTTATGTCAGGATGCGCCGGAAGCCTGGAAAATTCATGTTGTCGGCAATCCGGTCCGCCCTTTGAATTTCCCCAAGGCCGATTCTTTTTCTCATCGGGCTCTGTTGTATGCCGGAAGGTTCAGCCGTGCCGACAAACGCCTCGACCGCCTGTTGGAGGCCTGGTCGCACTTGGAACAGCGCTGGCCGGAATGGCGGCTGATACTGCGCGGCTCCGGCCCCGATGAACGGCGCCTCCGCCGCCTTGTGGAGAAGCAGCATCTGACAAGAGTCTGTTTTGAGCCGCCCTGTGCTCCCGAATCTCTCTACGAAGGCGCATCCCTCTATTGTCTGACCTCCTTCTGCGAGGGCTTCAATGTCTCTCTGCTCGAAGCCCAAAGTCGTGGCCTGGTGCCTGTGGTGGCTTTTGCCAGCGGCTATGAGTACGAGGCAGTCCTGGAAGGTGCCAGCGGTAGGGTGGTGGCTTCGCATCCCCACCGTTGTGGCCGCATGCGCCCGCCGCAGTACCATTCTTTCGATGTCCGGGCTTATGCGGAGACTTTGTCCGCTTTGATGTCGGATGAGGAAAAACGGCGGAATATGTCGGAAGAAGCCCGGCTTTGGGCCGCCTGTTTCTCAATGGAGCATTTTCTCCCGCTGTGGGAAGAACTGCTGGAGGGATTGTCGACGGACAAGATGTTGAAACAGAGACTTCCGGCCGACGATTGTCATAATATACAAGTGCTGGTCTCCACTTGCGGCAAGCGCATCGGACGGCTGGAAAACATGCTCCCGGAACCTCACCCGAACGTACGCTATGCCGTGTCGTGGCAGTGTCCGGACAGGGAAAAGAACGGACTCGTCGCGATGGGTGCATGGTCGGCGCGGCCGGACGTCGTTTGCGAAACGGCTGCAAGTACCGGTATTTCCGCCAACCGCAACCATACGCTGCAGATGGCATACCGTCTGGCGGGCTTGCATCCTTCCTTGAGTTGGATTTTGGACGATGATGTCCGTATATTGCCGGAGGCATATCAGCGCATCCGGGCGGGTTTCCGTCAGCACCCGGAAGTGGATGTGGCCTGTTACCAGATATTCACCCCCGAAGGCATTCCCTATCATCCGTATCCGGAATCCGAGTGTGAGTTGCGCACCTTGGACAACCTGCGCCGTTTCAGTTCGATTGAGATTGTCTTCCGCACCGAACGTGTCCTTGCCGCCGGCATCACTTTCGACGAGCGTTTCGGTCTGGGCCGTCCCTGGCCCTGCAGCGAGGAATTCCTTTTCTTGGTGGCTTGTCAGCGTGCCGGACTCTGTCTTCATTATTTCCCGTATCCCATCGTGGAACATCCGGCGGCCAGTACGACCCACAGCCGCAGTCCCTACGAAGATGCCCTTCTGCAAAAATCCGGCGCAGTCAACACTTTGCTGTTCGGCCGTCCCTGGGCTTATCTCCGCCATTTCCTTTCCTTGCTCAAGGCGCTTCCCGCGTTGCGGCATGAGGGCATTTCCGCCCGTCATTTTCTGCAGATGAAGAATCAAGGCAGCCGGGAAGCCTGAGTTGCGAGGCCTTTTATCAAACCATGTGCTTGGATTAAGGGGATTATGGACAGAGCAGGCTGCTATGCGGTTTTTCCGTGACCCGGCAGAAATCGGGCAAAAAAGTTCGTTCCCTGGCCGGCGGCAAAATTCCTCGCATACTTCAAGAAACAAAAGAAAGCATCAAAATGAACATAATCATTTATGATTTCGGCACATCATCTCTCAAGGCCTGCCTTTTTGATGCCGGTTCTGAAACAGATGAGGTGAGAGCGTTCTGTTCAAAACCGTATCCAATCAAATACGATGAGGGTGATATAGTGGAACAACACGAGGGAGACTGGTGGGAAGCGGCCTGTTCGGCAACCAAATGCCTCCTTCAAGAAGCCGCACTCTCCCCCGGAGACATCGGTGCGATATCTTTCTGCTGTCAGATGGGGGCTCTCATAGCCGTTGACAAGGAAGGAAATACGGTCATTCCACCCATTAGTCTTCTCGATGACAGAGCAAAAGCGGAGTTCAAGAAATATTTCTGCAATGGACTGATCCGGGTCGAAGGAAGAAATGTCCGCAAAGTGCTCCGGTTTTCATCCTGGAGCGCTTATCTCTGTCGGAAGTTTGGATTCAAGAAAGAACATCTTCCGGTAATTGTCAAATCCACCTCTGTCATTGGAGGGCTTCTCCCGGAAGCGGCCATGCAACTGGGTTTGAATCCCGGCATCGCGGTAGTGGCAGGCGCTGCCGACACCTCGTGCATTCCTCTTGGAGCCGGCCTGTACAAAAACGGACAGTGCAGCATATATTGCGGAACTTCAGGTATGGTGGAAACAGTAACAGACAGATACCGCCTGGATGTTTGGAACAATTGCTGCGCGCTCCGTACCGCCATCGACGGGATGTTCTACTATTCATCCGAAATAGCTTTAGCCGGCAGGTGCGTGGATGCTTACGTGGACATTCTATATCCCGGAATGAAGTTTGCTGAAAGACTGCAATACTTTGACAATAAGATATCTGACGCTCCTGTCGGAAGCGGAGGGATGATATTTGCTCCGTGGTTTATGGGCATCAAATCGCCACGCTCAAATAGTGACATCGGAGGGATGGTGTTTGGAATAAAATACGGTTTCGACGGCTCATATCTCAACAGGGCTCTTGCGGAAGGTCTATGCTTCCAGTACCGTTGGATTGTCGAGAGCCAAGAGAAGAGAATTCACCTCGATGATGTTGTCCGGTTTGTCGGTGGTACAGCCTGTTCGGACATTATCTGCCAAATGCTCGCCGATGTTCTTGGAAGGCCGGTTGAAGTTATCGAACATCCGGAACTGGTAGGCTGTTACGGGGCTCTGACTATTGCCAGGCTGGCTCTCAACCTTTCTCCGGATATCTTCCACGCCTGCGGCAGCCGTCCCATACGAAAAAGATATACCCCCTCAGAACCGGCCCACACGATTTATCAGGGTTCTTACACCAAATTTCTCAAGGCATACGATTGCGCAAAAAAGATGTCCGGATAATGCCACGTGATTCATCCGCACAGACGGAAGAATCAAAGAATAGCCTCATTTTCAAGAAACTGCATCAACCCCATAAAGATAATCCCATCATCATTCGTGTATGTGGCGATATCGTCTCCCACTATGACAATCTTTTGGAATGA
>JAZRWU010000162.1:0-6500 GCA_045599885.1 Bacteroidales bacterium
GCACGAAGTTACGGTCAGATTTCCGCTCAATGTGATGACGGTCGTGACCGGAGTCAGCGGTTCGGGCAAATCGTCTCTGGTCCGCGATGTATTCTATGTCGCCGTCAAGAGACACTGCAGCGAGACCAGCGAACAGCCGGGCACCTATCACGAACTGCGCGGCGACCTGAACTGCGTCCACGATATTGAGTTTGTCGATCAGAATCCTATCGGAAAATCATCGCGCTCCAATCCTGTCACTTATCTTAAGGCATACGATGAAATCCGGAAATTGTTCGCCGATCAGACATTGGCCAAGCAGATGGGTATGCCGGCATCCTATTTCTCGTTCAATCAGGAAGGCGGACGATGCGAAGCCTGTCAGGGAGAAGGCGTGGAGCACGTGGACATGCAGTTCATGGCCGACATTGTCATCCCTTGCGAACATTGCCACGGGAAACGTTTCAAACCCGATGTGCTGGAAGTCCAATATCGCGGCAAAAACATTTACGACATTCTGGAAATGACGGTGAATCAGGCCATCGGATTTTTCTCGGAAGGTATGAATGAGTCCAAGGACACCAGCCGCAAAAGCGCGTCATCCATAGAGAAACGGATTATCGCCAGACTTCGGCCTTTGCAGAATGTCGGATTGGGATATATCAAGCTCGGGCAGTCCTCGTCGACCTTGTCCGGTGGTGAGAGCCAACGTGTCAAATTGGCATATTATCTCAGTCAGGAACAGCCCGAACCGACCGTCTTCATATTCGACGAGCCGACGACAGGTCTCCATTTCCATGACATACGCATTTTGCTGAAAGCTTTCAACGATTTGATTTCCTGCGGCCACACGGTCATTATCATCGAACACAATCCGGAAATCATCAAATCCGCCGATTATGTCATCGATCTCGGCCCCGAAGGCGGCAATCAGGGAGGACAATTGCTTTATGCCGGAGAGCCTGAAGGTCTGATATCCTGCCCGGAAAGCCACACAGGACGATGCCTGAAAGAAATGAGAGCATTATAATGGCACGGTTTTTGAATCACAAATAGAAAAATCATAAAGAGAAAATGAAGAAAGAGAACGTACAAAACCCCAAAGACAAGAATAAAGACGGACAAAACGGGAAAACCGCAGCCAAGAATGAGGAAAAAGCCAAAGTTTCCGCTGAAGAGAAGGAAGCCGGCGCCCCCAAGGATCAGAGTCAGGAAAATACTGACAGTCTAGAGGGAAAAGAAGAATCCGTTGAGAATCAGGATGCCAAGCTGCTGGAAGAGCTTCAGGCGAAATACGACAAACTCAACGACACTTATCTCCGTTTGCGTGCTGAATTCGACAATTACCGCCGTCATACGCTCGCTGAAAAAGCCGAGCTGGTCAAAAACGGAGGTGAAAAAGTTCTTGTCAACATACTTCCCGTCATCGACGATTTCGAGCGCGGCCTCAACGCCTTGGAACAGGCTTCGGATCCGGAATCGGTCAAAGAAGGAATTGAGTTGGTATATAATAAACTGATTTCATTTCTCAAGCAGAATGGAGTTCAGGAGATTCAAGTGAAGGGCGAGGATTTCAACACCGATCTTCACGAAGCCATCGCTATGATTCCGGCTCCCGACGAAAGCCAGAAAGGGAAAGTAATTGATTGCATTCAAAAAGGTTATTATCTCAACGACAAAGTGATACGCTACGCAAAAGTAGCTGTAGGCAGTTGAATTTCAAGAACTTCCTAATTCGGCTATTGAAAAGCATCAGAAGAGATGGCAGAGAAAAGAGATTATTACGAGGTCCTGGGTGTTGACAAAAGCGCCAGCGCCGAAGAAATCAAGAAGGCTTACCGCAAAAAGGCCATTCAGTATCATCCCGACAAGAATCCGGGGGACAAAGAAGCGGAAGAGAAATTCAAAGAGGCCGCTGAAGCATACGAGGTGCTCAGCAATCCCGAAAAGCGTCAGCGGTATGATCAATTCGGTCATGCGGGCGTCAACGGAAATGCGTCCGGTTTCGGAGGCGGCGGATTCTCCATGGAAGATATTTTCAGCCGCTTCGGTGATATTTTCGGAGGCGGTGGGTTCAGCAGTTTCTTCGGCGGCGGATTCGGCGGAAACGGTGGCCAAAGCGTCAATCGTGGCGGAAATCTGCGTGTCAAAGTCAAACTGACACTGGCCGATATCGCCAACGGCGTGGAAAAGAAAATCAAAGTCCGCAAACTTGTCGCTTGCGAGGAATGTCACGGCACAGGTGCCAAAAACGGTTCTGCCTATTCCACCTGCCATACCTGCAACGGAAGCGGACGGGTGACCCGCATTTCCAATACGATATTGGGACGTATGCAGACTCAGTCGGTATGCCCGGATTGCGGTGGCGAAGGGAAAATCATCACCGACAAATGTCCCCATTGCAAAGGAGAAGGTGTCCTGACCAAAGAGGAAATCATCACCATCAAGATACCGGCCGGAGTCGCGGAAGGAATGCAATTGACCGTCAGCGGCAAAGGCAATGCGCCCCGTCACGGAGGCATCAACGGCGATCTGATTGTCGTCATCGAAGAAGAACCGGACGAAGAGCTCATCCGCAGCGAAGACGATTTGATATACAATCTGTTGCTGAGTTTTCCCACAGCGGCTTTGGGCGGAACAGTCGAGATTCCGACCATCAACGGAAAGGTCAAAGTCAAGATTGATCCTGGGACCCAACCCGGAAAAGTGTTGCGTCTGCGCGGCAAAGGGCTTCCTTCCGTCAACCGTTATGGGAACGGCGACCTTCTAGTCAACATCAGTGTATATGTACCTGAAAGTCTGAACAAAGACGAGAAAAAACTTATTGAGCAGATGGGGCAGTCCGACAGTTTCAAGACTTCGCCCTCGCTGGCAAAAAAGATATTCTCACGCTTTCAGAATCTGTTTGATTAATTCTTATTTTTGCAGTGTACCACTCTGTCAAATAAATTTTAATGATATGATTCGCAAATACGATTATCTCGTCATCGGGTCCGGTTTGGCCGGAATGAGTTTTGCACTCAAAGTCGCTGAAAAAGGCTTCAAAGTCGCCATTTGTTGCAAATCCGCCCTTCAAGAAGCCAACACCTATTATGCCCAAGGCGGTGTGGCTTCAGTCACCAATCCTGCCACAGACAATTTCGAAAAACATATCGAAGACACCCTTATCTGCGGAGATGGCATCTGCGACCGGAGCGTCGTCGAAAAAGTCGTCGAAGAAGCCCCTGCCCAAATCGCAGAGCTGATTCACTGGGGCGTTGATTTCGACAAGGACCAAAGCGGTCATTTCGACCTTCACCGTGAGGGTGGCCATTCGGAAAACAGAATCCTGCACCATCAGGATGCCACAGGTGCCGAAATCCAAATGAGTCTGATCAAACGGATTCAGAGCCATCCCAACATTCACGTCTACGACCACCATTTTGCCATAGAAATCCTTACCCAGCATCATTTGGGAATCAATGTCACCAGACATACTGAGGATATCGAATGCTACGGTGCCTACATCCTCAACCAACGGACACGGGCCATCCACACATTTTTGTCCAAAGTGACGATGATCGCCACCGGTGGTATCGGCAACATCTACCAGACCACCACCAATCCGATTATTGCCACAGGCGACGGTATCGCCATGGTTTATCGCGCCAAAGGCGTCGTCAAGGATATGGAATTCGTTCAATTCCACCCCACGGCCCTGTACAATCCGGGAGAACGTCCATCCTTCCTTATCACGGAGGCGATGCGCGGCTACGGTGCCGTTCTCCGCACCCGTAACGGCAAGGAGTTCATGCACAAATACGACAGCCGCGGTTCCTTGGCACCCCGCGACATTGTCGCCAGAGCCATTGACACCGAAATGAAAATCAACGGCGATGACCATGTTTTTCTGGATGTCACCCATAAGGATGCCGAAGAAACTAAAAAGCATTTCCCGAACATCTACAAAAAATGTCTCTCTCTCGGCATTGATATCACCAAGGATTATATTCCCGTAGCTCCCGCCGCCCATTATCTTTGCGGTGGAATCGCCGTCGATAAGAACGCCCGTACCAGCATCCACCGTCTGTATGCCTGCGGAGAATGCGCCTGCACCGGCCTTCACGGAGCTAACCGTCTAGCATCCAATTCATTGATTGAAGCCATCGTATATGCCGAGGCGGCTGCACAAGACTCGGTCAAGATTATCAAAAAGCTCGATTTTCAGGACAACATTCCTCTTTGGAACGACGAGGGCACCCGTCTTCCCGAAGAAATGGTTCTCATCACCCAAAGCGCCAAGGAAGTAGGACAGATCATGAGTTCCTACGTGGGGATTGTACGTTCCAACCTGCGTCTGAAACGTGCTCTCGACCGGCTGGAGATTCTTTATCGCGAAACGGAAGATCTGTTCGCCCGTTCGGTGGTATCCAAAGAAATCTGCGAGCTCCGCAATATCATCAACGTCGGATACCTCGTCATCAAGCAGGCTCAGGCCCGCAAGGAAAGCCGCGGTCTTCATTACACGATTGACTATCCCAACAAAAACGAAATTCTCTGACCATCTTATGTCAACTGTTCTGTATCCCGATATCGTTTTCGGTCCCATTCACAGCCGCAGGCTCGGTATTTCTCTGGGTATCAATTTACTGCCTCTAAAAAAGAAATACTGCACCTTCGATTGCGTCTATTGTGAATGCGGTCTCGGTGATATGGAAGGCCATATCGGGCTTCCAAGCGTGGACGAAGTGCGTGCCGCATTGGAAGCCCGACTTCAAAAAATGAAAGTGGAAGGTCCGAAACCCGACGTGCTCACTTTTGCCGGTAACGGTGAACCGACTTTGCATCCGAAGTTTCCTGAAATCATAGATGCCGTCCGTGATTTGCGCGACCGCTTCTTTCCTGAGGCTAAAATCAGCGTACCCTCAAACGCCACCAGAATCAACCGTCCAGAGGTCAGGAATGCCCTGTTGAAAGCCGACAACAACATCCTGAAACTCGATTCTGCCATAGAGAGCACTATGCGCAAGATGAATCAGCCATGGAATCCCGACTTTCATATTGACACTTTGGTCGAGAATCTCAAGCTCTTTCAAGGGAAATTGATCATTCAAACGATGTTCCTGAGAGGCAGTCATGCCGGAGAACCCATTGACAATACCACAGAAGAAGAAGTTGAGGCCTGGATTGAGCTGGTCAAAGAAATCAATCCTTACAAGGTGATGATATACAGCATCGACAGAGAGACTCCTATACAGACGCTTGAAAAAATATCGGGAGAAGAACTGAGAGCTATTGCCTCCCGATTACAGCAAAGCTACTCCGGAGACATCAATGTAGCCGGATAAGCATGTGGATAAAATACCACAAACCGCTCAAAAGGAAAGCCAGCATCATCCATTTGTTCCACTTTTCCAACTTCGTATTGAAGAAATAGCCAAGCAAGAGCGAAAGCGGAGCCAAAGATATCATCCACATCGTATATTTCTGGTCCGGGAACAACACCATCAGAATCAGGCAGCACAGCCAAATGAGTTCCAGAAACGTCAGACAGGCCCGCACACTGTTCACTTCGCCACGACCCCCTATGGCCGATCGGACTACCACAATCAACACCATCCACACTTGAAATACCAGGAAAATAATTTCCGACACATCATCAAATACGGAGAATGAAGGATGGAAAGAGGCCTTGATGCCTTCAAAATACGCAGGTTGAAAATCCATCCGTCCGAAGACGAACATAAGTCCGAGGGCAAAGAAAGCCACCATTCCGACTCCGGCCAAAGATATCAGCCATCTTGACATACTCATTCCGTTGATGAGGTTGAACAGAAACCACATCATAGGAATCATAACCAGCAAGGGAGGGACAGCCAAAGCGGCCATCGCCAAGAACAGGAAACCCGTATAGACTCCCCGACGGCAGTCGTTCTGCTTATAGCATCCGAAAAAAGATTCAATTGACAGAAGCAGGAAAAAGGCGCCCATCAAAGCCGATGGACGGAAATACATGGGCACAGATAATGACAGCAGCAGCAAAAACGCCACCATCGCCAACACACTCAAGTTTGAAACCGTAATATAACGGCGGTCAATGCCGGCCATGGCAAGAGAAACAGCCAGCACCCACAACAACTGAATCCCTGTAAGCCATGCGGTTCCCGATACGCAGTGGTCCATCCAATATCCCAAACTGGCCGGGAGCGACTCCGGAACGGCAGTCTTCCAACCGCAACGGATGGACAGCAAAATTCCGCCCAACATCAACAATGCCGACAGCAAAAGGCTGAAACTCCGGGATACTGCGTTAGAGCGCATAGAGAATAATGTTCAATATGCTCACAAATCGAAACCTATATCCGAACGGAAATAGCATTTGTCGAAATTTATCCGTTTGGCATTGGCAAAGGATTGGGCCAAAGCCTCTTCCTTGTTTTTCCCATAAGAGCTGACCGACAGGACACGACCGCCCGAGGTGACAATTCTGCCTTCCGGATCCGACTTCGTCCCGGCATGAAAAACAATACTGTCCTTGACAT
>JAZRWU010000163.1:0-10989 GCA_045599885.1 Bacteroidales bacterium
ACAGAGGATTGAGTTCCAAATTATTGTCGTATCTTTGCCGCGATTAGGGGCATTAGCTCAGTTGGTAGAGCGCTAGGTTCGCAATCTAAAGGTCACGGGTTCGACTCCCGTATGCTCCACAGATTATTCGAGCCATTGAAACACACAACCTTTTCCATAAACAAACTGTCATGTATCTTCTCAAACAGCATCCGGCAATGAAACGCCTGCTTCTTTTCTTTCTCTGTTCCGCTGTTGTCCTCACCCTTCAGGCACAAACTGTCGGGGACGATTTTGGAGGATTGGTCAGCGCAGAATTGTCGTGGAAAATGGCCAAGCGCGCACAATTGTCTTTCGAGGAGGAGCTTCGCACGCAACAGCATTTTTCCAAACTGGAGAGAAGTTCCAGCACGCTCGATTTGAATTTCAGACTCTCCGACCATGTCAAACTCGGCGCCGCCTACAATTTTATCTTCCAGCAATATTACCGGCCCAAAAAAGACCTCTGGCAATGGGAAATCCGTCAGCGGTATTATACGTATGCCACCGCCAGCTGGGATGTCAACCGTTTTGAGATCAGCCTGAGGGAGCGCTTCCAAAGCACTTACCGGCAATCCAAAGATTACAAGAATCCGAAAAATTATCTACGCAGCCGGATATCTGTGGATTATGATATCCGCCGTTCCCCTTTCCAGCCATACGCATCCGCTGAAATGTATTATCTGCTGAAATCTCAGGAAAGCGGCATCAACCGCTGGCGCTACACAGCTGGTTGTGAATACAAAATCGACAAAAAAAACCGCCTGGACTTTTTCTACCGGTATACCACTTTTGCGGATGACGACAACGATGAGGAGAACGGCCATATGCTCGGGGTCTGTTTCAGGCACAGGTTCTGATTTTCCAAGAAAGCGTTTTGAATTCTTACAACCGGAATATTATGAAGAGAATTCTTACTATCCTGATATGGTTCGCGCTGCCTTTTCTATGGTTCCAATGCGACAGTCCTTCTTCCCTGCCCATTGATCCTTTCAGCGGGAATGACACCATCGTTCCCATTGACACATCGGACATTCCATTACCCACAGACACCATCGTTGAGCCTGTCATCACAGACTCTTCGGCCGTATATGTGTTCTGGTCAGAGACGGCTTTCACCACCCTCGACGATGGAGCCTATTATTCCGAAAACGCCAACGTGAGGATACTGAATCCCTATCCCGATCAAATTGCCGTCAGCGTTGAGAATGCAGACGTTTCTATCGTCTCGACTGTCCCGGACATCCATTTTTCCCTTCAGGGCGAACACACACAGGCCTCTTTTTCATTGAAAAGTTCCCATAGCGTTACCGTGATATTGAACGGCCTTCAACTCAGCCATGACCGGGCCGCCAGCGTTCTGAATCTCGATTCAGAAAAAGACTGCCTCCTTTATCTTTCCAACGGGAGCTCCAACGGGCTGTCAGATTTATCCGCCCTCCATGACAGCACCCATGCCTGTCTGTACTCTCAAGCTCCTTTATCTCTCGCAGGCAGCGGACGGCTTAGCCTACGGAGCCTTCATCACCACGGAATAGGTTGTGCTCAAGGATTTCACATCCGCGAAAGCCTTTCTGCCGGCGATTCTCTTCATTGTCAGATCCAGGCGGGGAAAGATGCCATACATTGTCACCATTACTTCTATATGGAAGGAGGACAGCTCATCACCGAATCTTTTGACGACGGCATACAATGCGAGATGGGAAGCATCCTTCTAAGCGGAGGAGACATCCGGCTGACCACTACGGGCGACAAAAGCCGCAACCTCACCTGCGACGGCAGCGTCAAAATTCAAGACGGAAAGATGAAACTTGAAGTGCTTGGAGATGCTTCCAAGGGTATGAAAGCCGGTGGAGACATCATCATTGAAGGTGGAGACATCCATATTGCCTGCAGCGGCCATTCCATCTACGACGAGACCGACATTGACCTTTCCTCCTCCGCCGGCATCAAAGGCAACGGGCAACTATACATTACAGGCGATTCAACCCGTCTCCATATTGTCAGCAGCGGCATCGGCGGTAAAGGAATCAACATAGACGGCAACATCTATATTGAGAACGGAGAAATCGGCGTAAGCACCCAAGGGAAACGCTACTTCTACAACGAGTCGCTCTACACATCGCCCAAAGCCATCAAATGCCTCAACCTTTGTATCAATAACGGAACATTCGATGTCAGCACTTCCGGCGGCGATGGAGCTGACGGCATCGACTGCCAACGGGCCTTCATCCTATACGACGGCCTATGTCACATCAAGGCTTCGGATGATGCCGTCAAAGCGGGGACCACCATCAACATCCACGGAGGCAGCCTATATGCCCAAAGCGTCCAAAACGATGGGCTCGATGCTTTGAGTGGAATACAGATACTCGGAGGAAAAGTGTTCAGCGCTGGCAGCGACAAGGACAAAAAGGGCGGCTTCGAGACAGAAGGCGTGCTGCTCATCAGCGGAGGAGAGGTGATGGCTGTCGGAAACAAGAACATCAAACCCGACAGCCGTGGCGGTCAATACTGCATCTGCCTGAAAGACAGCCATAGTTTCAAAGCAGGCGAAACTCTGAGTTTGTTCAAAGAAGGTGAAACAGAAGCATTGCTGCAAGGAATCCTGCCACAGGAATACGCCAAACAGCTTCATGCCGTTTTCTCCTCGCCTGCTGTCAGCAAAGGCAACCGCTATAACATATATCGGGGAAACAACATCCTTAAAACAGCCGATGTCGTGTCCCCGATAACAGATCTGAAATAAGAAACAGTTTCTTAGAAGCTGTTTAAATTTGTTTCGAGATTTTTTGAGAGCTTTTTTTGAGAACGGTTTTGTCTATCGTTTTGCGAAAAATAGCGGGCTATTTGAGCAAGAGGATGGGCAAAACAGACCAAAAAAAGCATCAAAAAAACCGAAAAACCATAATATTATTTTTGTTGCAAGAAATTTAAACAGCTTCTTATTCCGCACTCGCCTTACGGGCAGCCTGACGTTTGCGCTCCAGATCGTCCAAAATAATCTTGCGCATACGCATGTGCTTGGGTGTCACTTCCACATATTCATCGGCCTTGATATATTCCAAGGCTTCCTCCAAAGAGAATATGACAGGCGGCGGAAGCATTACTTTTTCATCGGTTCCGGCAGCTCGGACATTGGTCAGTTTCTTCGTCTTGTTGACATTGATGACCAAATCGCCTTCCTTGGTATGTTCACCGACCACTTGGCCGCCATAGATTTCCTCGCCCGGCGAAATAAAGAACCGGCCGCGGTCCTGAAGTTTATCCATAGCGTAAGCTACGGCCGTACCGGTCTCAATGGCAATCAGAGATCCGTTGACCCGATGCTCGATTTCACCCTTATATGGCTGATACTCTTTAAAACGGTGAGCAATGACTGCTTCTCCGGCCGACAAAGTCAGCAACTGGCTGCGGAGACCTATGATACCGCGTGAAGGAATGGCGAATTCCAAATGAACACGGTCGTTCTTGGCTTCCATGCTCAAAAGCTCACCGCGACGGCGTGTTACGGCATCTATCATCTTGCTGGCGGCCTCTTCTGTCACATTGATGGTCATTTCCTCCACCGGCTCGCATTTGACACCGTCAATCTCCTTGATGAGAACTTGAGGCTGACCGACCTGCAGCTCATATCCCTCACGGCGCATCGTCTCAATCAGAACAGAAAGATGAAGAACGCCACGGCCATAGACTGTCCAGACATCCGAAACCGGATCCTTTTCCACACGCAAAGCCAGATTCTTGTCCAATTCCCGGATCAAACGGTCGTGGATATGTCTTGATGTCACATATTTGCCGTCCTGTCCGAAGAAAGGTGAATTGTTGATGGTGAAAACCATACTCATCGTCGGCTCGTCAATGGCGATAGGCGGCAAAGCTTCGGGTTCAACCGGATCGGCAATCGTGTCACCGATTTCAAAATTGTCGATACCGACCATCGCACAGATATCACCCGAGGCGATTTCGGCACATTTGCTCTGTCCAAAACCGACAAACTCATGCAATTCCTTGATTTTGGCTTTTTGCCTGGTTCCGTCGCGTTTGACCAAAGTCACATCCTGACCTTCGTGAAATACTCCGCGATGGACCCTTCCAATAGCAATACGGCCCACATAGGAGTTGTAATCGAGAGAAGTGATCAGCATTTGCGGAGTCCCTTCCAGGACCTTGGGAGCAGGAATGTATTTAATGATAGTATCAAGCAGATAAGTGATGTTGTCCGTAGGATGATTCCAGTCCTCCGACATCCAACCTTGTTTGGCGGATCCGTAAACAGTCTGGAAATCCAGCTGCTCCTCGGTGGCATCCAGATTGAACATCAAATCAAAAACAGCTTCTTGAACCTCCGACGGCCGACAGTTGGGTTTGTCAACTTTGTTGATGACCACGATGGGTTTCAATCCGATTTCAAGCGCTTTCTGAAGGACAAAACGGGTTTGAGGCATCGGACCTTCAAAAGCATCCACCAACAACAGCACACCATCGGCCATATTGAGCACCCGTTCCACCTCTCCACCGAAATCGGCATGGCCCGGAGTGTCAATGATATTGATTTTTACACCTTTATAGTTGATAGAAACGTTTTTGGAAAGGATGGTGATTCCTCTCTCGCGTTCCAGTTCATTGTTGTCCAGCATCAGTTCTCCGGTCTTTTCGTTGTCACGGAAAAGTCGGCCGGCCATCAGCATTTTGTCAACCAGCGTCGTTTTTCCGTGGTCAACGTGAGCAATGATGGCAATGTTCCGGATATCAGCTTGTTCTTTCATCTGTAGCTCATTTTGAAAAATCGGGTGCAAAAGTACTAATTTTTCATCGGACTTCAAGCATGACGTCCTTCGTATCAACTGAAAATGATGGTCCTGTTCTTATAAACCAGACACTTTCTGTCGATATGCTTCTGAACAGCCCTTGACAGCACAATTTTTTCGAGGTCCTTGCCTTTGCTTTTCAAATCCTCGACAGCATCCTTATGCGTTATTCTGACCACATCCTGCTCGATGATCGGGCCGGCATCCAATTCATTGGTCACATAATGGCTGGTGGCACCGATGATCTTCACACCGCGCTCATAAGCGGCATGATAGGGTTTGGCGCCCACAAAAGCCGGAAGGAAAGAATGATGGATATTGATGATACGGTTGGGGAACTCCTCTATCATCTGAGGAGAAACCACCTGCATATACCTCGCCAGGACAATGAAATCCACCTTCATGGATTTCAACAGCTCCAGTTCCGCCTTTTCCTGTTCTTCCTTGTTCTCGGGCGTGATAGGAAAAACATAGAACGGGATATTGAAGAGGTCGGCGATATGCTTCAAATAGGGATGATTGCTGATAATCAACGGAATATCCACATTCCACTCACCCACCGTATAACGGGCCAGCATATCGTACAGGCAGTGAGACATCTTGGATACAAAAACCGCCATTCGGGGTTTCTGGTCCGAGAAATACAACTTGAATTCCATATCGTATTTCTGGGCGTACAGAGTATAGAAATAGTCCTCGATTTTCTCTTTGGGAATCAGGAACTCATCCAGTTCCCATTCAATCCGCATAAAGAAGATGTTATCGACCCGATCCACATATTGGTCCAGATAGACGATGTTTCCCTTGTTGACCGTGATGAAATTGGTCACTTGCGCGATGATGCCCGGCTTATCGGCACAATGTAAAAGAAGTTGAGCTCTAACCACAATCTTATTAGTTATTTAACGCACAAAAATAAGCAGAATGGCCGAATTGAGCGCTAATATTTTCATTAAATCGGTATGTTTTCCTAATTTTGCATCCTTATTTGGCTACTATTGTTAGGATGAGATGTTTTCTGTTGACAGTTTTCACCTGTCTGTCGGTATTTTCGCTATGCGCCCAGTCTGCATTTGAGCGGGGGCTTCTCTGCGACCGCACTCTCAGAATGGACTACACCTTCTGCGGAAATGACCAGTCAGCCTCCATCTATCTGGACGAAGCCCGTTGCTTTGACGGTTGGGCCGGACGGAAAGTCAACATGGACCATGCTCCCGTGAGAGGCAACGGACAGATTGTCATGACCGCAGTTGAGAGTGGCGAAATACTTTACTGTCAATCGTTCAGCACTTTGTTTCAGGAATGGCAGGCTACCGAGGAAGCTACCCATGTGAGCAAAAGTTTCGAAAATGTCTTCTTGCTTCCGATGCCGTGCGTTCCCGTTGAGATAAAAGTCGTCCTTTATGATTTCAAGAACCGCGAAAGCGCTTCCCTGAAACATCCTTTAGATCCGGCCGATATTCTCATACGTCCCTCTCTCCAAGACACGCCAGATTACAAATATCTGATGTTCAACAGGAAAGATGCCATTGATGTGGTTTTCGCCGCCGAAGGTTACACATCGGCCGAAAAAAACTCCTTCTATAGAGATGCCCAAATCGGAATGGAAGCCATCCTTTCCTACGAGCCCTATTCCCATTGGAAGGAAAAGTTCAATTTCATCGCTGTATTTTTGGAAAGTTCCGAAAGCGGAGTCAGCATTCCGCATCTTGGGCAATGGAAGAAAACGGCGGTGGGCTCCCATTTCGATACTTTCTATACCGAACGTTACCTTACCACTCTGCAAATCAAGAGCCTTCACAACCAGTTGGCCGGTCTTCCCTACGAGCATCTCATCATCTTGGCCAACACCGACAATTATGGAGGTGGAGGCATCTACCATTCCTATGCGTTGACCAATACCCGTCATGCGCGGTATGCGGAAGTGCTGGTTCACGAATTCGGTCACAGTTTCGCCGCCTTGGCCGATGAATATTATTACGATGACCAATATGTGAATTACTATTATCCCGGCATAGAGCCCTGGGAGCCCAATATCACCACAATGGCCGATTTCGCTTCCAAATGGAAAGATATGCTTGGAAAAAACGGTGTCAGCCTCTACGAAGGTGCCGGTTATCAGTCCAAAGGAGCCTATCGGGCCTGCGAGGACTGCCGCATGAACACTCTTTCAGCCCCGGATTTCTGTCCCGTCTGCCAAAGAGCGATAGAGAGGATGATACATTTTCAGACAACAGACCTTTCTCGGAATAATTGAATCAATATTTATATCAGGTAAAATGAAAAAGTTTTTGTGTTTATTTGCTGCAATGTTGGCATGGATGGTTTCCATTCCCGCATTTGCCTTGATTACAGATCCGGAAGATCACGTGTATTACGATTCAGGTGAGCTCGGACCGGCCAGACAATTCACCATTCCCGATTTTCTCCAAGGCTCGAAATGGGCTTTCGGCAACACGGAACAGGTCATTGAAGGCCGCGCCAATGTGTGTGAAGCTTTGGGTATCGCTTCGGGCGACACCGTTTATGCCATTTCAGTTGACCCGCAAGGACAAATTATCCTCAACCTTCCCGCCTGCGACTCTGTTTATGTACGTTTTTGGGGGACCGGCCAACGCGGTATCAAAATCACCCATGACCACGATCCCAGCGCCTACGCATGGAAAGCCGTCGAAGGAAACTTCCGCAACGGAATCGGAGAAGTGGGAATGAGGATAAACGCCAAGGATTCCGTCAAGGTTTATTTCAATCCGACCAAATTGGAAATGACTGACCTTCCGACCGGCCCCTTGTTTGTCCAAAGAATAAAAATATACAACGGCATCGAGGAAAACGATGTACCCGAATTTGACGGCACCATCGCCGGGTGGACTTTCCAATATCATCCCAAAGAAAGCGGCACCGTTGATCTCAACAACCCCATCGATCCCCAAAACGGTTGGGAGACAGATTTCTATCCCAAATATGCATCCGATTTGGGTGTGGTCCGTGGCATTCTCAGCACTTCGCACGAAGGCATGGAACTAGGTTACGATGACAACAACCAAGTATTCGGAGCTCTGCTGACCGATATGCAAATCGGTTCCAATATTGATTACTCGCAAGGAAACAGCCATAAGGACTATTGGCAGATTGATTTCCCGGCAGAAGGATTTCAGGAAATCAGCCTTGATTTCGATTTTAACATCCGCTATTCCGCCGATTCCTGCATTGTGGTTTACCAGTTGAACGGTACGGGAGATTGGGTGGTGGCCGGCAGCTGCGCGACTGTGGAAGACCCCACTCTGCTTCAACATGCCCATATTGACTTACCGCAACTCACCAATGCCAAGAAAGTCAGCGTCCGCCTGCTTCCCTGCAATGGCGATTACAGCAACGGTGGTGAATTTGAATTGAGTCACCTCAGCGTCAATGGTTTCAACGACTATTATCCAAGCAAGGAAGACGCTTTGAAAGTCGCTTATATCAATAACGCCACCGACCGTATCCACATTCTCGACAATGCCCACACGCAAGATTCTCTTGATATGAAGATTCTTCCGATGTTGCTCAAGAGTGAGGATTACAATGTCACCGTTTTTCATCAGGAGATGTGGAAAGACATCACCGCTGAAAATGTGCTTGACGCCTTCGCCGATTACGACATCGTCATGCTGAGTGCTTTCCCCGAAGCCAACTCGACCATCGCCAAAGCCTGTCAGCAGCTCATCGGGAAGAAGCCCTTCCTCAATTTCAATGCATATGCCAGCCTTGCTTGGGGCATCGCAAGCGTTTCTGAGAATAGTTCTTCCTTTGAATCCCAGATCAATTCACGCTTTGAATTCCACCCCCTGTTCTCAGGTTTGAAGATTTCCGAAGAAGGAATGGTACAATTCTACGACACAACTTATAATGGAGCCACTTTCCAATGCGTCACGGGACTTCCTTCCGAAGCCTATCAAATGGCTTACTCCTTGGACAAAAAGCCATTCATAGCCGAAATCAGCGGCAAGGAAGAATTCAAATACATGCAGATGGGATTGGCGGCTGAAAGTTATGCGAATGTCAACAACCATGTTCTGACCATCATCAAGAATGCAGTTCAATATCTGTGTTCTGAAAGCCGCTTCGATGCTCCCGATTTCGACCTGACAGCCAACGGAGCCAAGGTTCACAACCTCGCCGAACTCAAAGCCGCTCTTCAATACGACTTCAGTTCGATGCAGCTCAAAGAAACCGTCATCCAACTCTACAATTGTGAAGATGAGGGCGGTGTTTATCAACCCGACGGTCTCGATTTCAACTCGGGATTGGGCCAGGTGGTCTTCCAATCGAAGTCCGGTCAAATGGCCAGAATCAGCGGTTCTTTCCTCAAAACAGCTCAAGAACTGTCGTTGAAGGGTATCCGTTTCGAGAACCTTCAGTTCAATCTCACAGCGCCTGTTGTTGAAGTCCTTGACGGTCTGAAACTCGAGAACAGTCTGGCTTTCGTCAATTGCCGCTTCGAAGGCACCGCCGACTGTCTGGTTTCCTACAACCAGAATGCCTATACCGCCGGCAATCTGCAACTGACGGACAATATCTTCGACAACGCAGCCTTCCACAAGGCACTCATCAGCAACACGGGTGCAAATGGCAGCGCTGCCGGAGACATCGAATGGACGATTAAGGGCAACACCTATTATAAAGATTCATTCAGCGCTTCCTTCCTCGAATTCATCAACAATCCCAATGTCAAAGCCCGCCTCTTTATCGAAAACAATCTGTTCTATCAGATTGACGGTGATGGCAAAGTTCTGGGATTGAAGTTGTTTGAAGCCGAATCCGACAGTATTCAAATCTGCAACAACCTGTATGTTGAAAAAGATGAAACTGTTTCCAATGTGCTGGCTCAGCTGAGCGGTAATTTCGTGGAAAAGAGAAACGAATTGACTCTGAGCGGCCTTGGTATAGACAAGGTTTTCGAAGACGAATCTATCCTCAGCATTTCCAAAGGTTCTCCCCTCTTCACCGCCGGAACCGACAGAAAGTGCATCGGAGCCTCCTCGCTCTACGTTGACCGTCTGTTGCCTTCTGTACTGACCGTGCGTTGTGTCGAAGATCTGAAAATGGCCTTCTCCATCAGCGTTCCCGGCGATACCATTCAAATGGAGAACTGCAACAGCGCCGAAGGCGTATACTTGCTTGGAAACAAAGGTCTCACATATCCGAAACACGGTGGCAACCTGACCATCTGCGCCGCCGAGGGTCATACGCCGATGCTGTTCGGCCGCATTTCCTCCTCCAACGGAGCCAAGTTGGATACCCTCCGCTTCGAAGGACTGATCTGGCAAGACAAGACCACCTTCGAAGGTTATGCCACCGACACCTATTGTCCGTTCTACATCAACGCTGCCGACTCCATCAATCTGCTCGACATCAGCCGTTGCCAGTTCCGCGACCTTGAGAACCAGCATATATTCAGGACCGTGAACGGTTGCAAGAACGCCGTCATCAAGAAACTTGTTTTCGAAAAATGCGTCTTCGACAATCTAGGTGGAACCAAACCGCTGAACGGCAGCGCTATGGGTGCCCATTTCATGCAGTTTGTCAACACCGCCACTGTCACTTACGAGCTAGACCACATCTATTTCCAAGACAATATCGTCAGTCGTTTCCACGGCAGCCAGTTCTTCAATATCAGCCGTCCCAACACCACTTCGGCCGATTCCTGCTTCGTCATTGACATCAGCCACAATCTGTTCTACCGTTTGGGCGGACATGCTAACACCAAGCGCAATTTCTTGGAATTCAATGTCAAACCTAAAGGTTGTGAAGTTCACATTGACATTTGCGACAACCTGTTCTACGAACGTATTGACGGCCAGCATTTTCCGATTTCCGATTTGGCTCTGTTCAACAAGGACGACGATCAGACTGTGGAAGTCAACGTGCTCAACAATATGTTCTACGGACGTTATTATTCGACCGAGGAAGAATACACTCCCAATCCTGTAGCCCGCAAGAACTCAACAGAGAACCTGCCACTTGCCACGCCTTGCAACATCACTGTCAATTACGACAAACCCTTGTTTGCCGAGGACTTTGACATTGAAGATGATGAACTCTTTGAAGATGAGGACAATCTGACCATCTCCATGAAGGATTCACCCCTGTTCACTGCCGGACGTGACGGTTCCTA
>JAZRWU010000164.1:0-10767 GCA_045599885.1 Bacteroidales bacterium
GCATAGAATTTTCCCACCATCTGGGGCAGTCCCCAGGTGCCGAGCGAAGTCAGCAGCACCACGCCGAGCAGGTAGAGCGGCTGCGGACCGAAGAACGATACGAAAGCACCCGAGAGATGGGGCGCACTTTCCGAAGGTATCTGTGACAGCGTCTCGACGGCTTGTGTGAATCCGCCGTTGCATTTCAAAACCGCACCGATGACCAGGCAGATGCCCACCAGCATGATGATGCCTTGGATGAAGTCGTTGATGGCGGTGGCCATGTAGCCTCCCATCAGCACGTATGCGCCCGTCAGGATGGCCATGACAATCACGCACCAGGCATAATCGATGCCGAATGCCATCTCAAACAGACGGGAAAGACCGTTGTAGAGCGAGGCCGTGTAAGGAATCAGGAAAACGAAGACGATAATCGAAGCGGCCACTTTGAGCGCATTCGAGCCGAAACGCTGACCGAAGAAATCGGGCATCGTGGCGCTTTGGAGATGCTGGGTCATCAGACGGGTGCGGCGGCCCAGAATCCTCCAGGCCAGCAGCGAGCCGATAAGCGCATTGCCCAGACCGATCCATGTGGAGGCCAGACCGTATTTCCAACCGAACTGTCCGGCATAGCCGACAAAAATCACGGCGGAGAAATAGGAGGTGCCGAAGGCGAAAGCGGTGAGCCATGAACCGACGTTGCGGCTGCCCAGTACAAAGCCCTGGACATTGGTGGCACTTTTGTGGCTGTAGATTCCCACGCTGATCATCACAGCGAAGAAAATGATCAAAAGAGCGATTTTTAGAAACATAACCTTATGATTTACAATCTTTTAATAAAATACAATCTTATTTCCCGAAAAGACTGTCTATTCCCAACCTTGAATCAGGCATAGGCCCCCCTCCAGAGCCACCTTTTCAGCCTGTTCCAGATCGGCGGGACGGATAATCAGTACCAATTTATTGTCTTTGAGGAAAGTATAGAGGTAACTGATGATGACTCCGTTGCCGGTGAGGGTGTCGATGGCCGAGGCGAAAGCGGCGGTGTCGTCCTGAATGGAGATGGCCAGCACTTCGTTGACATTGACCAGAATGCCGAGTTCGCTCAGCAGCCGGGCTGCTTTGGTCTGGTCGGAAGTGATGAGGCGGAGGATGCCGTAATCGTTGGTGTCGGCCACCGAAGCGGCTTGAATTTCAATATTCTGTTGGCTGAGTGCGCTCAGAATGGTGCTCAGACTCCCTTGCTTGTTTTCCATAAAAATGGAAAGCTGTTTGATTGTTTTCATGAGTGAGGAAATATTTAAGTGAAACGATGAATATTAGTGATTGTTGCGCAGGTCTTTGACTCTTACGGCCTTGCCGTCGCTTTGCGGAATGACACCCTTGCCGACGAGCTGGACCTTGGGAGTCATCAGAATCTCGTCCTTCAGACGGTGCGTGATCTCGCGCTTCAGGTTCTCCAGCAGCTGGAAGTCGTCTGTGGCCTTGGCAAGTTCCACCTGTACGGTCATATTGTCGTTGTCCTCGGAGGTCTCCAGGATAATCAGGAAGTCGCTGGCCAGCTCTGAGAACTGCATAAGTATCTTCTCTATCTGTATCGGGAAAATGTTGACGACTCTTACAATCATCATGTCATCGCTGTGGCCTTGGAAACGTTGCAGGCGGCGGTGAGTACGTCCGCAGGGGCAGTCGCCCGGCAGGATGCGGGTCAGGTCGCGTGTGCGGTAGCGGAACAGCGGCATCGCCTCACGGTTGAGCGTGGTCAGAATCAACTCTCCCAGTTCGCCTTCGGGAACGGGTTCCAGCGTGACGGGATCGACGATTTCCACAATATAATTGTCTTCCCAGATGTGCATTCCGTTCTGCTCCTCGCATTCAATGGCCACGCCGGGACCGCACATCTCGCTCATACCGAAGTTGTTGTAGGCCTTGCAGCCCCAGAGTTCCTCGATACGCTTACGCTGTGCTTCGGAATGAGGTTCCGCGCCGATGATCATTCTGGTGACGGTGGTGTCGCGCGGGTCCACACCTTGTTCCTTGAATACGGTCGCCAGACGGGTGGCGTAACTCGGGATGCAGTGCAGGGCGGTGGTGCCGAAGTCCTGGATGAATTTGAACTGACGCAGGCTGTTGCCGGCAGCGGCGGGAACGGTCAGCGCACCGAGGCGTTCGGCGGCGTATTGGATACCCAGACCTCCGGTGAACATTCCATAGCCTGAAGTGTTCTGGATGATGTCGGTGTCGCGGAGTCCGATGGCGAACATACTGCGGGCCATGGCGTTAGCCCATTCGTCCAGGTCTTTTTTGGTATGAAGGATGACCGTAGGATTGCCGGTCGTGCCGCTTGAGGAATGCAGACGGACCACTTTCTGAAGGGGCACCGAGGCAATGCCGAAAGGATAGGTCGAACGCAGGTCGTTCTTGGTGGTGAAAGGAAAACGCCGGATGTCATCCACCGATTTGATGCTTTCGGGCGTGATGCCTCTTTCCTTGAATATGGGTGCGTAGAATTTGGAACCCATAGCGATTTCCACTGTTTTTTTCAGGCGTTCCACCTGAAGTTTCTCCAATTGGGGACGGGACATGGTCTCGATATCTTCTTCCCAAAATTTTCTTTCCATTGTATTGTGAATTAAAAGTTGTATGTTTAGAAACTGTTTAAATTTGTCCGATAGAGATTTTTCTGGACTTTCCGAGTGGATTTTTCCCGTTTTCCGATGACGGATAGCGGGCTATTCGAAGAGGAAAAGGGGGAAAAGACGCCGGGAAGACAGGAAAAGCGCATCGAAATGAGTTTGAATAGTTTAATAATATTTTCATTGGAAGAAATTTAAACAGTTTCTTAACTAATAAAAAAAGAACCTGTCTCGTTGCGGGACAGGTTCCAATGTCTATCAGTTGTATCAGCACACCGACCGGCCCCACGATTACGTGCGGTAGTAATAATAGTAATAGGTGTGGCTGAAATTCATATTATCTGCTGTTAACGATGGCAAAGGTATATACTTTTTGACATTCCGCAAACAATTCGGCAAAAAAAATCGAATGGGAAATCATTTCAAAACAGGTTCTTATTCCTTGACCAGAATCCAGGCATCGGGGAACTGGGAACGCAATTTCCCCACTTCGGCCTGAGCATCGCTCTTGACAGGATAGAAAGACACGATGACGCGGTACATCATCTGATTGTTGCGTCCGAGGACGGCGTTGGGATAACCGGCTTCCTGCATACGCTGGAGCAGACCTTCGGCATTGGTGCGGTTGGTGAAGCTGCCCACTACGACTCCGAAATTGCCGTTGACGCTCTTGGTGCTGATAATCTGGATGTTCTCCTTGGTCTCGCGGACACCGTTGTTGTCGACTACGACGACCTTTTTTTCGGACGATTCTTTCTTGGCGGCTTCCATGGCTTCCTGTTGTGCCTTGGCCCGCTCGGAGGCAGCATAATAAGCTTCTTTCTTGGCTTTGCAACCGGTCATGACCGAAAGCATAGTGGCGGCGCAGACGAATGCGAATGTGATTCTTTTCATATCGATAGAGTTTAAATGATGAATACTACTTCCAATCATTCGCAAAGATATATTTTTTTTGGATTATGGGAAGCGGTTTTGATTTCTTTCGATGAAATAAAGTGATTGTTTGAAACGCACGGTCTCCATCATTTCCCAAATTCCCATCAGATTCACAGAAAACCAATTCAAAACCACGGCGAAACAGAAAAAATGCCTAACTTTGTCAGTTCCTTCCGTAGAATGCGGATTTCTAATTACTTATAATCTTTGCTTTATGTCTCAACACCGTCGTGAATTTTTGCTTTTGGCTCTCTATATGATTGTATCCAGTCATGTCTGGGCATACGATGAGTTCAATCCTCATGAATATACCGAACATACCGGCAGTGAGGACCACGTTCTGGTATGGCGTCCCAACGACAGCTGGAGGGATATGGTGGTGTCGCCCGACCATCCCACCATTCAGGTCAAGGTGTGCTATAAGGATGAAGAAGGAAATGACAGCTGGCTTGACGGCCACAACTTCAGCATCCGTATGGACGGTGTGCAGGTGGCGTGGGTCAACAAAAACCAGAAGAATGTACCCTTTACCTGTCCCGGTGGCGGTTACAGTGGTGTGATCAACACCTACGACATAGGGCATCAGGGCAGCGACCGCTTTTTCTCCGATGTCTATATGACGTTCAAGTATGTCCAGATGTCGATGTCCAATTTTGATCTGGGCTTCTATGGCAACTATAATCATAACCGCGACGGCTGGCACTGGTGTGGACGGAGTTACTACACCTACACCTCTGTGAAAGTGTCCAAGTCCACTACCTCTTCCAACTGGTTGATATCGTACATGGGCACATACATCAGCATGAATTCGAACAAGGGCATCGCTCCGCACCGGGCCTGCATCACGATGAAGGACGGCTTGGGATGGAATTATCCGCATGGACTGCTGTTCTCGAAGAATGGCTTCGCCAACAAAAACGAGTGGGTGGATCCTTCGCAAGTGTGGCAGAGCGTGGTTGTGGACAACGGCGAGGGACTCAAATCTCTGGACTTCAACTATGCGGTGGAGAGTGACTATGTTCCTCAGACTTACCAATTGCGCTGTTATGTGAACGGCGAGGAGGATTCGTATTTCTACAAGGATTTCTCAACAACTTACCGGACTCCCTACTTCCAGAAGGCCACCGGCGTGAATGTGCAGTTCAACCAATGGAACAAGAGGTGCACATTGTCCTGGAATGCGGAAAAATACGACAGCCAAGCCGGTACCGACGGCCGGTGGATGGTGCTGCGCAGCACCGATGGCGTGCATTATTCCTATGTCGGCAACACCAATGCCGATACGAAATCTTATACCGATGTCATGCCCAACAATCTGCCTTATGATACGCGGTGTACCTACAAAGTGGCCTTCGTGCCGGCCGAATGGGGAACTCCCTCTTCGTCCAACTGGAGCGGACTGCTTTCTGAAGAGTTGGCAGCGGTCGGCTCGTGTGTCATGGACCGCCATTTCTCCATCCGCCATCTTCGCGCCGAAGGCGATGACAAAGAGGCGTCCTTTATTCTTGCATGGCAGACCGACATCATCGACGCAAGCGGTACCGGCGCTTTTCATATCTGGCGCAAGGACAGCTATCTCAACCGCTGGGAAGAAGTGACGACTCAGACCTCAAAGCGCAACTGCACCGATTGGACGGTCACTGACCGCTTGGAAATCAGTGCGGCCCGCGCCTATTCCTACTATGTCTCCATCGATATTCTCGATACGACTTTCTGCAGCGATGTCCTGACTCACCAACGGCTTCAGAAACCGGATGGAGTGGAGCAGTTGACCGCTTCCAAGGGCGCATATTCTGGCAGCGTCCGGTTGAATTGGACCGCCCGGCAGAGTGCTTCCGATGCAGTGACCTACACTCTGCTGCGCCGTCCCGCCGGCATGGACGGCATGGAACCTCACGCCTGGACGCGTCTGTACACCACGCGCGGCACAGACTCCTATTACAGTTATACCGACCAGAGTCTCTCCAACGGTGTGTTCTATGAATATAAGGTGATTTCTGAGGCGAAGGCCTACCTCGAAACGGGTGAGAGTATCGACAGTATCGCCTGCACCAACTACGGCTTCGCCTCGCTCACGGGAGTCATCAGCGGACAGATTACCTACGGAAGCGGTACCGCAGTGGCCGATGCCCGCGTTTCCATCAAACGCAAATCGGATAGCGAGGCGATGAATATTGGCAGTCACTCCATCCGCTGTGAAGGTGGCGGTATCCTTTGGACCCCCGCCAAGGAACCCACCAACGACTGGTTCCGCAAACGCGACTGGACCATCCAGTTCTTCGTCCGCCCCGACCGTCGGACGGAGGAACGCTCCATTCTGTTGCAGGCCGGCTCCATGGAACTGGGACTCCGGATGTCGGACACCACGGCCCAATTGGACATCAATGGCAAGAATCTTGCCGGACCTGCCCTCGCCCTTGACGACTGGAACTGCGTGACCGTGGCGTTCACCAAAAACAAAACGGCGACCGTGAGCGTTGTCAATGCCCGGAACAGGCAGCCTGTCGCAGCCACTTTGAACAAAGCTCTTTCTGAAGATCCCTTCGATGAGAGTTCTGCCATCATACTGGGCGGAGGAGCGGAAAACGGTTTCTTCGGTTACATCGATGACGTCCGCATCTTCGGTGCGCGCGCCCTCAGCGTGGAGGAATCCGCTTCGCTGGCCGACCGTATGCTTTCGGGCAACGAGCGCAACCTGGTGGCATATTGGCCTCTCGATGAAGGCATCACCAACCAGCAGGATGCCTACGACTACAGCACCAATGCGGGAGCCGTCAACGAAAACCATGGCACGCTGCTGCCCAGCACGCACATAAGCGATTTGGTTCCGCCCTCCGAGATGCTCGATTACTATGCCATCACCGATGCGGACGGCAACTACATCATCCGGGGCGTTCCCTACAACGGCAGCGGCACCAACTATACCGTCACCCCGTCGCTGTGGCCGCACGCTTTCTCGCCAGCCTCGCAAGACCGTTACATCAGCGCCTCCTCGCTGGTCTATAGCGGCACCGACTTCACCGACATAAGCAGTTTCCCGGTCACCATCACCGTGACCTACGACGGGACTTCGTATCCTGTGGATGAAGTGTCCGTTTCCATCGACGGCACTCCTGTGGGCAAGGACGGCAACCTGCTTACGACCGATATCGACGGCAAAGTGACGGTGGACGTGCCCATCGGCAGTCACTATATCAGCGTGAGCCGCAACGGGCATACCTTCGTCGGTGGCGGACGCTTCCCGGAGAACGGCACCCATACCTTCACTTCAAAGGCGGAACTCAATTTCTACGACAATACCACCGCCATATTCGCCGGTCGTGTTGTGGGAGGCAGCAACAACAGCAGCCAGCCTCTTGGTTTCGCGCAGTCGGAAAACCTGATTGGAAAGGCGAGTATCCAGCTTATGGTGACGCGTGAAGGAGTCGGCATCAACAACGACAATGCCACCGGCCGTCCCTTGGCTTCTCAACGTTCATTCCGTCTGCCGCAGCAGGAATGGCTCGGTTGTACGGCCACCAGCCTTTCGGAGAACACCATCGAAATCGTCACCGACGGTCAGAGCGGCGAGTTCGCCGTGGCGCTGCCCCCCATCCACTATACGGTGGTGAACGTGCAGGTGGCCAACGATAAGGAAGGCAGCATACGTTTCAGCGACATCCCGCCGGTGGATCTCACGGATGTCACCCGCAGCACCACGGACAGTATTGTCACGGGTAGTGGCGTATTGCGTTTTGAGTACAACAAGTCATTGATTCTCACCCATCGCACAAAGCCCATGGTGGAAATCACCCCCAAGGGCCGGAACTGGTTCGGTGAACAGCTCATCACAAAATACGATGCCAATTCCGACACGTACTGCGATGTGACCTGTTACGACACGGAGGCTCCCGAAGGTGCGAATCCTTATGTGTTCGGATATCCTATTTACCGTCAGCTCAATACATACCGTATGAAGGTGAAGGTCTTCGAACGTTATCATAATTTTGACTCCGGCATCGATAAGGACGACCCTCTCGGCTCGGCTTCGCTGAGAATTGACAATGCCATGAGCGACAGCTGCTGGGTAACGGCCGACGGAGGTGTCATAGCCCTGCTGGCTTCCGACACCATCCGTCTCGACTCGTTGGGTCAGGCCGAATACCGTTTCCGTGCCGGCTTGCCCAACATCACGGCCGCCGAAGGTTTCCGACGTCCTATCACGGTTTACTGCAACCTGGATGGCGAGACCATCCTCATGGACGACATCCCCTACATGGAGGGTATTGTGCTGGGCAGTCTGCCAGTGCCGGGCAGTGATTTTGTGACCGCCGGTCCCGACTTCATCGACATGGTGCTGCGCGATCCGCCGGGAAACCACAGTTATGCCACATGGCGCAGCGGCTCCACCATATCCTACAGCTCCAGCGAGACCGATATGACAAGAGACGGAAGGCTGTATGACAATGCTCTCAGCATGGCGCCTACCGTCGAATACCAGACCGGACTGGGCTGGTCTCTCACGACCACCATCTGTCCCAAAATTGAGTATGACACTCATATCGCACATTGCACCACCACTTCCCTTGGAAATGGATATGAGCGCAGCGTCACCCTGTCGGAGGATATTTCCACTTCGAATGACGCCAACTGGGATGGTCCTGATGCAGACGTGTTCATAGGCACCAGCTCCAACCGTCTTTTCTGCAAGTCGCACGTGGTGGATTTGCGCCGCAACACGGACGGACAGTGGGGTGTGTCTGTCAAAGATGAACTTACCGATGGACTTCAGTTCACCACCGATTTCCGCTTCACGGCATGGGAAATCAAGAACCAGCAGATACCCAAGCTTCGGGAATTGCGCGATGCCATCATCCTGGAGCCGCAGGAGTGGAACGAAGGGATGGTCAATGCCACCGACCGCCTCCTGTACTGGTCTCCTGTTTTGAAAGCCGGAGACAAGGGGTTCGGAGAGAAAGGTAATTACCAAGTCATAGAACCTTCTGACAAAAACCGTGAACTTGTGCTTACCGACAGTGTGGATTGGTACAACACCTGCATCACCAACTGGCAGAACCGTCTTCGCGACAACGAGCGCGACAAGGTTCTTGCCTTTGCCGGGCGTGACAAGTATCTCCTGCGCAACATATCCATCAGCGATGGCGTGAGCGACAGGAACAGCGTCCTGACTGAGAATACATTCTGGGAGTCGGAAGAGACCAATCGCGAGGATGCCGTGAACATGGTCGTCTCCGGCGGTCTGCTCATCTGCGGCGTGGGCGATATATTCGAAAGCACTTGGATTGATGAAACGAACTTCATCAGTGCCGCACGCCATGATACCACCCTGTTCAACGAGTTCAGTTACGAACTGCTTACCAAGGGACTGGGCAACGCTCTTACCGTGGACATCCTCGATCCTTCCAAGGCCAGGACTCCCGAAGACAGTCTTTTCGTGCGTCGCATCTATTCTCCGATTTTCCGTACCCGTGGCGGTTCGACCTCGGGATACTATGAACCCGAGTACAGGGTGGAGTTCTATGAACCCGAAAAAAAGCATCTCGTGATGGAAGGAACGGTGCAGAGCCATGTGCCCGAGCTTACCGGTACGGACGGAGTCTATCTCTACACGGGCATACCTGCGGAAAGCACAGCCAAGATTCATCTCACGATGAAGAATCAAAGCGGCATAGGACTCAACGGCTACTACACGCTCTATCTTGATGCCGGTTCCAATCCCGAAGGCGCCAGCTATACGGTTGACGGCACGCCGCTCGAGCAGGGAGTATCGTATTATTTCACTTATGGCCAGCCGCTTTATGCGACCGTGGAATGCCGGCAGGTGAATCCCGACATCCTGGAATACAATCCCGTCTTCTACCTCGCCGATCCCGATCAGCCGGTATGGACGGGCGTGCATGGGGCCATAGCCGACTCCACGGTCCGGGAAAAGGCCATTCACATCGAGTTCGCCCGCATGAGCAGCCACATCGACCTTTCCTGCGATGCCTCGTATGTGAACGCTTCCACGCCGGAAGGCAAGGTGCCCGTGACGCTGAGCGGTTACAACCACATGTCCACACGTCTGCGCACCATTTCCCTGGAGTATTACAACACGGCTCTCGATACCTGGACCACGCTCCGTGCCTGGACGCGCTATCCTGAGTTGGAGCCCGACCTCCTTCCTCTGGCCTCCGATGTGACCTCCATCACCACCGACATAGATTTCAACGATACGCCCTTCCTCACCGACCGCACGTACCGTTTCCGCGCCGCCACCACCAGCTGGTTCGGCAACGAGAAGGCCACCACCTACAGTCCGGAAATCAGCATCGTGAAAGACAGGGAGGCTCCCCGGATCATGGCTGTCAGTCCGGCCGACGGTTGGATGAACGCCGCCACCGAAGTGTCCGTCACCTTCAACGAGGATATTGACGAAAGCATCACCGCTTCCAATGTGCACTTGCGGGGCGTGTTGGCCAGCCAGCCGGTGGCGCATGAGGTTTCGCTCAACACCAATTCCACCAGCCAGATTTCCGATTCCGAGGTGCTGTTCCCCGATGGTACCGGCAGCATCACGCTGTGGATGAAGCGGATGAAGGAGGTGGAGTCCGGCAGCTGTCTGTTTGCCATCGATGGAGAGAACGGCTTTGAAGCCTTCGCCCGCAATGGCCGATTCGAGGTCAACGCCGGTCGTCTCCTTGTCAGTTCGGATCCTCTGCCTGGCGTGGGCGAGTGGACCTGCCTGGTCATCTCTTTTGAACGGAATCCCGAAACAGGCGTCACCACTTTTTCGGCGGGTTATACGACGGACGACAAATCTGTGGTGCTTATTGAGCCTCAGGAACTTCCGGAAGGCTACAGCATACGCTCCGGATTCCTCAGACTGGGACCCAACTGCCGTTTCCACGATGTGTGCGTTTGGGACGACTTCCGCACCATCAACGAGGTGAGCAGCCATGCCTATGACCAGATGAATGCCTATACGCCTCATCTGCTCGAACATTGGCCGATGGACTCCCAGCAGGGGCGCATCGCCTGGGGTGAGATAGGGCACAACGATATTTCTCTCACCCGCGACGCTGATTGGGTGATTGAACGTGAGAATTACGCCGTCCTCGGAACACAGGGCGTCCATTACGAGATTCCCATCGGATGCTGTTCCACTTCCGAAGGCGAGGATTACCACATTCAGATGTGGTACCGCTTTGATAAGGTGGGCAAAGCTGGCACCATG
>JAZRWU010000165.1:0-7321 GCA_045599885.1 Bacteroidales bacterium
AGAGGAAAGATTCTCAATGTGGAGAAGGTGATGCCGCACCGAGTTTTCGAGAGCGAGGAAATCCGGAATATTTACACGGCTTTGGGTGTGACTATCAATGAGGAAACCAAGGAAGTCAATCTGGATAAACTCCGTTATCACAAGATTATCATCATGACCGATGCCGATGTCGATGGCAGCCACATCGACACACTGATTATGACCTTCTTCTTCCGATATATGAAGCCGATCATCGAAAACGGTTATCTGTATATCGCCAATCCGCCTTTGTATCTATGCAAAAAAGGCAAAATAGAGGAATATTGCTGGACGGATCAGCAGCGTCAGGCCTTTATCGACAAATACGGCGGTGGCAACGAAAACGGTATCCATACGCAGCGATACAAAGGTTTGGGAGAGATGAATGCCGAGCAGCTGGCTTCCACTACGATGGAGCCGGCCAACCGTATCTTGCGAAGGGTGACCATCGAAAACGCAGCGGCAGCCGATTACATTATTTCGATGTTGATGGGTGATGACGTGGCTCCACGACGTGAGTTTATCGAGGCAAATGCCACGTATGCGAATATTGATGCTTGATTTGTTCCGAACGGCTTCTATAGTTCGTGATTTTTATGTAGGTTTGCGACAATCGTTGCAAACCTATTTTTTACCGATATGAAAAAAGTTGTTTTAGCTTTCATGTTGCTCCTTCCGATGGTGTCTTTCGGAAAGAAAAAGACAGAATGTCCTATGGTTCAGGACTTGAATGGATTATATAAAATGGAGATTCCTTTCGAGATGCCTGCGTATCAGCTGCCGTCCATTCCTGATTATCAGGTTGAACTGTCGCAGTTCGGCGGAGTCGGTGACGGTGTGACGGATAATACCAAAGCCTTTGCGGATGCGATTGCCCATTTGGCGCAAAAAGGCGGCGGTGAGCTTCGGGTCAAACCGGGCGTCTGGTTGACCGGACCTATCGAATTCATCAGTCATTTCAGATTGAATGTGGAACGTGGCGCTGTGATTCTTTTCTCCACAGACCATAGCCTGTATCCTCTGCTGTTCACCAATTACGAAGGTCACGAGGGATATCGCTGTCAGTCTCCTCTGTCGGCATTTCAGGTGGAAGATGTGGCCATCGTGGGCGAGGGCGTCATCGACGGTCAGGGCGATTCCTGGCGGCCGGTCAAGAAAAACAAGATGACCAGCGGTCAATGGAGCCGTCTGCTCAGCTCCGGCGGATGCACGAACGAGAAAGGCGATACCTGGTTCCCTTCAGAAGGTGCCCGCGACGGTTATATGTTCGCTTCCAGAAGAAATACCAAGGATGAGACTGCGCTTGAGAGCGTTAAGGATTTTTTCCGTCCCGTCATGCTCAGTTTCCGTTATTGCAGAAATGTCCTCTTGTCGGGCGTGTCTTTCCAAAATTCTCCGGCTTGGTGCCTGCATCCTTTCTGTTGCGAGAATGTGGTACTGTACAATATTTCTGTCCGCAATCCTTGGTATTCCCAAAATGGTGACGGACTCGATTTGGAATCCTGTTCAAATTCCATCATCTATAAGTGCTCTTTCGATGTCGGTGACGATGCGATTTGCATTAAATCCGGTCGTGACGAGGAAGGCCGTCGTCGTGGAATGCCGACACAAGATGCCTTGATTGTCAACAATACTGTATATCACGGACATGGCGGTTTTACGGTGGGCAGTGAGATGTCGGGAGGCGCCCGTCGGATTTATGTGAAAAATTGCACTTTCCTTGGTACGGATGTCGGACTCCGTTTCAAAAGCAACCGTGGACGCGGTGGCGTGGTGGAAGATATTTATATTGATGGAATTCAGATGCTGGATATCGCCACGGAGGCTTTTTCCTTCAATCTGTATTATGGAGGAAATTCTCCCGTGCTTGAGGCTGGAGAGAAACCGGATGACATCAGAATGGTGGCATTCCCCGTGACAGAAGCGACACCTGTTTTCCGGAAAATCTATGTCAGCAACGTGACTTGTAACGGAGCGCAGCAGGCGATGTTGTTCAACGGTCTGCCAGAGATGAAAATCAGCGAGGTGGAAGTGAAAAATTCCACCTTCACCACACAACGCGGTGTCCGTCTGGCACAAGTGGATGGTGTGCTGATAGAGAATGTCAATATAAAAGCGTCGGTTGGTGAGCCATACGAAACCTTGGACGCTCTGAATGTGACAATACGCTGAAGTCTTCTTTTTTCTTTTTGTTGAAAATTGGTATTTTTGCAGCCATATTTGGAAGTGTAATTCAGTATGGAAACTAAATCAGTAGGCAGTAGAATCAAACAGCTCCGGGAATCCAAGATGATCAGTCTGGAAGAATTCTCCGAGCGTTCCGGATTAAGCACAGTTCAGATTGAGGCGATTGAAAACGACAGCCGTCTTCCCTCCTTGGCCCCCCTGATCAAAATGGCGAGAGCTTTGGGCGTCCGTCTGGGTACTTTTTTGGACGACAACGATTATCTTGGGCCGGTGGTCTGCAGAAAAGACGAGCAAATCGAAGGAATCAGTTTTTCCAATCAGAATGCCAGTTCTCATAACGATCTGATGTATTTCTCTCTGGCAGAAAAGAAAGCCGGAAGAAGCATGGAGCCTTTCATCATTGATGTGGATTCCGCCTCCGCTTCCAAGAATGACTATGAATTGACCACTCACGAAGGAGAGGAATTTATCTATGTGCTTCGCGGAAGCATAGAAGTGATATATGGAAAGAAGACCTTCGTGGTCAATGAGGGTGACAGTATCTATTACGATTCTATTGTGGAGCATAATCTTCATGCCGCCACTTCAGAAGGAGCCCGTATTTTGGCGGTTGTATATGCGCCGATGTAATTTTTGATGGCTGATAAGATGACAGATGATATGGTAAGGCCGCTCCGTCCGGGCGAATTGTCCACTATGACCATCGGAGAAATTCTGGAATTTTGGGCAGAACACACTCCGGACAAGGAATATATTGTTTATTCTGACAGAGATCTCCGTTTTACATACAAAAAGTTCAATACCCGTGTGGATGATATGGCCAAAGGTTTGATGTCCATAGGTGTCAAACGGGGTTCTCACGTGGGTATTTGGGCGACGAATGTCCCTGATTGGCTGACATTTCTGTATGCCTGTGCAAAATTGGGCGCAGTGGCTGTCACTGTCAATACCAATTATAAGCAGAATGAGCTGGAGTATCTGGTGGAGAACTCGGATTTGCATACTCTGTGCATAACAGAAGGCGTTTTCGACGGCAATTATGTCGAGATGACCTATCAGATGCTTCCCGAATTGCGCGAATCTCCACGAGGTCATCTCAACAGCAAGCGTTTCCCCTGCCTGAAGAATGTGGTATTCATCGGTCAGGAGAAATTCAGGGGAATGTACAATACAGCTGAACTGTTGTTGTTGGGGCAGAATGTCGATGATGCAAAACTGACTGAAGCCAAGAAGACAGTGGTGTGCAGCGATGTGGCCAATATGCAATATACCTCAGGCACGACCGGATTTCCGAAAGGAGTGATGCTGACGCACTATAATATTGTCAATGACGGTTTTTTTACGGGTGAGCATATGGCATTCACTTCTGATGACAAACTTTGTGTCCCCGTCCCTCTTTTCCATTGTTTCGGAGTCGTGCTGGCTACGATGAACTGCCTGACTCACGGCTGTACCGAAGTGATGATAGAAAGTTTCGACCCTCTGGTGGTGTTGGCCTCTGTCCACAAAGAACGCTGTACGGCTTTGTATGGTGTGCCGACCATGTTCATCGCCGAACTGAATCATCCGATGTTCGATATGTTCGATATGAGCTCGTTGCGCACAGGTATTATGGCAGGTTCTCTCTGTCCTATTGAACTGATGCGTAAAGTAACGGATAAACTGCATATTACTTATATTACCAGCGTTTATGGCCTGACGGAAAGTTCTCCCGGTATGACCCAAACCCGTTGGGATGATTCTTTTGAAGTCCGTTGCACCACCGTTGGCCGCGAATATCCTTTTACAGAAGTCAAAGTCATTGATCCGGAAACGGGTGAGGAGTGCGCCGTCGGACAACAAGGAGAAATGTGCTGCCGCGGGTATCTGGTAATGAAAGGCTATTACAAAAATCCGAAGGCCACTGCCGAAGTGATTGACGTGAACGGTTTCCTTCATTCGGGTGACCTGGGTGTGAAAGATGAGGACGGCAATTATCGGATTACAGGACGTATCAAGGATATGATTATCCGGGGCGGTGAGAATGTGTATCCTCGTGAGATAGAAGAATTTCTCTATCAGCATCCGGCTGTTAAGGATGTTCAGGTGGCCGCAGTGCCCTCGCCAAAATATGGAGAGGAAGTCGGAGCTTTCATTATATTAAAGGAAGGCGCTCAAGCCGATCAGGAAACCATACGGGAGTTTTGCCGTGGAAAGATCGCGCGACATAAGATACCCCGTTATGTGTTCTTTGTGAAGGAATTCCCGATGACGGGAAGTGGAAAGATTCAGAAATTCAAGTTGAAAGATTTGAGTCTGAAATTGTTGGCCGAACAGGGAATCCAGCCCAGGTAGCTGTTTTTTGTCCTTGTCCCACAACGATGGAACGTCCGTACAGCCTTTTTGAATTGACCAATCTGGTCCGTTGTGGCCTCAGGGAGTATTTCCCCGAGACATATTGGGTACAGGCTGAAATCAGCGAATGTCATCTCTCGGGTGGACATTGTTATTTGGAATTGGTTGAAAAAGACCGGCTTACCGATCAATTAAAGGCTAAGTGCCGGGCAATAATATGGTCGAATGTCTGGTTGCCGCTGAGCATGATGTTCGAACAGCAGACAGGATCCAAAATCGGAGTGGGAATCAAAATTCTTGCTTCTGTCCGGGTCGAGTTCCATGAATTGTACGGTTTCAGTCTTACGGTGTCGGATATTGATCCCAGTTTTACCTTGGGAGAATGGGCCATGCGTCGCCTCGCCGTGGTGCGCAGATTGGAGGAAGAGGGCCTGAAAGATTTGAACAAAGAACTTGAATGGCCTGAATTGCCCCAAAGACTGGCGGTTATTTCTTCCTCGTCGGCTGCCGGATATGGCGATTTCTCCAATCAGCTCCGTCATAGCGGTTATATCTTTTATACCAAACTGTTTGCCGCGCAGGTGCAGGGAGTTCAGGCGGAAACTTCCATTATTGCGGCATTAGATAGAATTATCCGCCATTTGGACAGTTTTGATGCGGTGGTTGTCATTAGAGGGGGAGGAGCGTCCACCGATATGTCATGTTTCGACTCATACGAGGTGGCTTCGGCCTTGTCGCAGTTTCCGTTGCCTGTCCTGACGGGTATTGGGCACGACCGGGACAGATCGGTGGCGGATATGGTGGCCAAGGTTTCGGTCAAGACTCCTACGGCGGCCGCAGAGTATCTGATTGATTGTGTCCGCGCACAGGAGGTCAGGATTCAGGCCGCCATGGATCAATTGAGATATCAGATGTCGGATTGTCAGCATCGGGAGAGTCTTCATCTTCATAAAACCGGGACAAGAATCCGGAACGCCGCCAGTAAAGCCGTTTACGATTCTATGAATAAGACAGGGCAGTTGATTCAGAACTTGCGTTGGTGCGTTGAAAAACGTATTCGCAACGAGTCTTCCCATTTGGATCTGGCGGCGAAAGAACTGACAGCATACGATGTCGAAAAACAATTGAAGCGGGGATTCTCCATGACTTTGTGCCAAGGACATATCCTTCGTTCCTTATCCGGGCTGACTGTGGGTGACAAGGTGGAGACATTGCTCGCTGACGGCAGATTCCAGTCGGAAGTCATAGACAAAGAAATGAACAATAAATAAATATGGAAGAACAACTTACTTATTCAGAAGCGATGAAGGAACTGGAAAGTATTCTCGATTCGCTGGAAACGGTTCAGACAGATGTGGACGCTATGGTCGGGAAAGTCAGGCGGGCAACAGAATTGATTGATTTCTGCCGTCGCAAGCTGACGCAAACCGATCTGGAGATTCAGAAGATTTTTGAGGAGATGGATGCCGACTCTCAAAAGCTGTCTTGAATCGGGAATCGTCGGAAGAAAAGTGTCGGAAAAATTGCGACAGCAGTTTTTATCCTGTTTTTTTATTCGTATTTTTGTTTTACAAAATACAATTGAGAGAATTCATTATGAAAAAGCGATTTTCATTGATGATGGTTGTGATGCTGGTGGCATCGCTGTCATGGGCCGAGGTGGATGCCAAGCCTGTCAAGAATGTGATTTTTATGATTGGTGACGGAATGGGAATAAATCAGGTATATTCCGCCGCATGGTTTCAAGGCAAACCTTTGGCTATGATGTCGGAAGCTTCCAATGTCACTTTTGCGGAAACATATTCCGCCAATAAGAAAGTGACGGATTCAGCTGCAGGCGGAACGGCACTCTCATGTGGCCGGAAAACGAAAAACTATATGGTGGCAATGTCTCCCGACAGCATTCCTATGGAAACTGTTTTGGAGCAGGCAGCCCGCAATGGAAAATCGACGGGTGTGGTGGTGACCTGTTATCTCACTCATGCCACCCCTGCCACCTTTGTGGCTCATCAGATTGACCGTGGAATGCTGGAAGAAATCGCACAGGATTTCCTGAAGACCACTCCCGACGTGACCATCGGTGGCGGAAAAAAATATTTCGAGGCCCGCAAGGATGGTCTGAATCTTAGTGACAGTCTTCGTGCCAAAGGACTGGACGTGGTTTATACTTTGGATGATGCCGAAAACAGTTCGAACGACCGCGTTTTTGCATTGCTCGCCGATGAGCATTTGCCTAAAATGACCGAAGGCCGAGGTGATGCTCTGCCCAAGTCGGTGGATTTGGCTATCCGCAAGTTGAGCAAAAACAAAAAAGGATTCTTCTTGATGGTGGAAGGCTCGCAGATTGATATGCGTTGCCATTCCAATGATATTGAGGGAAGTATTGCCGAGACGCTCGATTTTGACAAGGCTGTGGAAGTGGCTCTGGATTTCGCCCGTCGTGACGGCAATACCTTGGTAGTGGTGACTGCCGATCATGAGACCGGAGGACTTTCCATTACACAAACCGATCCGTACAAAGAAGAGACTCCTGTCAAGGTCAAATATACCACAACGGGTCATACGGGTGTTCCTGTCCCCGTTTTCGCTTATGGCCCCGGTGCTGAGAATTATCAGAAAATGATTGATAATACAGAGCATAAAGGTATGATTGCCAAACTGATGGGATTGAAATAATAATCCCGGACGAGTTCTTATGGCGCAAGCGAATGATTTGACCTATCTGAAAGGCGTCGGCTCAGCCCGCGCTGTACTGCTGGCCAAAGAATTGGGCATCACAGAC
>JAZRWU010000166.1:0-8719 GCA_045599885.1 Bacteroidales bacterium
GCAAAGGTAGCACTTTTTTTTGTTTCCGCAACAAGCAGCTGTTTATTTTTCTTTTCATTTTTCCTGCGGAAAGCCGTATTTTTGCAGGACGGACAAGAAACGGGAACAGCCCTTATGAGCAGATTCAAAGCCATCATATTCGATTTGGACGGCACGCTGGTGGATTCGGTGTACGACATTGCCGATGCCGGCAACGTGGCGCTGAAAACATTGGGTTATCCGCCCCACAGCTATGAGGAATACCGGCACTTCATCGGACACGGCTTAAGGGAACTATGCCGGAAAAGCCTGCCGGAAGACCAGCGCGAAGAAGCCGTCATTGATTCGTGTCACCGTTTGCTGGCGGCTCATTATCAGGCTCATTCCACTGATAAAACCCGCCTTTTCCCCGGCATGGAAGAAGTGCTGGAGAAATGCCGCCGACAAGGACTGAAACTGGCGGTGCTGTCCAACAAGGCCGACATCCTGACCCAAGACATTCTCCGCCGACTCAACATCCATTCCTGGTTCAAGGTTGTGACAGGGCTGCGCGATGGCTTTGCCCGAAAGCCCGATCCGAAAGGAGTCTTCTGGGTCTGCAATTGCCTGAATTGCCCGAAAGAGAACATACTTTATGTGGGAGACAGCGCCATCGATATGCAGACGGCCCGCGCTGCCGGGCTGGAATCGGTGGCTTGCCGTTGGGGCTACCGTCCGGAAGAAGAACTGCTCAACGAGCATCCGGACCATATCATCCGCCAGCCGCTGGAACTCCTCGACATCCTTTTTTGATGCCGCAAGAAGTTTATGCTTTCACCACAAGCAATTCCCGCCAATCGGTAGTGTAATGCGGAGAGCGGTTGGCCGGGCGCGAAGCATAATCCACCTGATTGCCCTGCACCGAAAGCCTCAACGTTCCGCGTCCGTTGCGGCGGTTAATCTCATCGACCGTATGAGCCAGCCGCTGTTGTTTCTCCCGGTCGAGAGCGTCGAACATATCGGTCTGAAAGATTTTCTGAGGGCTGATGTCCCAGACAATCACACCCGCCTTCTTGTAATAGAACTTTCCTTCCCGATATTGACTGCGAAGAGCGGAAAGAGCATAGCCGACTATCTCGGAATCATTATTACTGGGTACTGGAAGGCTGATATTCTGTTGAATATAATCAGAAGCCACATCTTCCCTGAAACGGCTCGTGTGTGCGAATACCGTTATTTGACGACACAGCGTACTCTGTTCGCGCAGCTTCCGGGCACAAGCGGCAGCAAAATCGGCCACGGCCTCTTCCAAAACGGGTCGGTCAGAAATTCCCGCCTCGGTAAAACTCCGGGAGGTGCAGATGGATTTTTTATAAGGCAGTTCTTCGGCCGAAAGGCAATTCTCGCCCTGCAGCTCGCGCCAGGTTTTCACCGTAGTGATGCTGAACTGATGACGGACCCACAGCTCGGATTTCTGGCAGAAATCCCAAGCCGTCTTCAGGCCTTTGTCCTCCAATTTCCTCACCAAACGGCGTCCGATGCCCCAGACATCACTGATGGGAAAAAGCCGCAGCGCCTTCTCGCGTTTTTCCTCCGAATCAATCAGACAACAGCCGCGATAGCCCGGATATGTTTTGGCAAATTTGCTGGCCACTTTCGCCAAAGTACGGGTCGGAGCCATCCCGATGGAGAGCGGAATGCCCGTACCCTTGCCGATTTCGCGGACAATACGTTGTCCGTAGCTTTGCAGAGCTTCCCCCTGCCCCATTCCGGAAACATCGAGAAAAGCCTCATCAATGCTGTAAATATCCAATTTGGGCGTATAGGCCGAAAGCAGCGACATCACCCGACGGCTCATATCGCCATATAACTGATAGTTGCTCGAAAACACCTCCACTCCTTGTTGTCCGAACAAGCCTTTCAAACGGAAATACGGTTCGCCCATCTTGATGCCCAGAGCTTTGCTCTCGTTGCTGCGTGCCACCACACAGCCGTCGTTATTGGAAAGCACCACCACGGGACGCTGCCGGAGATCCGGTCGGAAAACCCGCTCACAAGACACAAAGAAATTGTTGCAGTCGGCCAAAGCGAAAATGGGAACGTCTGATTTCATCGGACAGCTCAGCGTAATTTATGAATGGCGTAGGTCAGCACCCCCCAAATGATGAAATTGTTTTCTTCCGTCACATGAATCGGCTGGAACTCCTCGCTGGCGGGGATAAGCCAGGCGGATTTTCCATCAGGGTCCATACGGAACTCCTTGAGCGTGAATCCGCCATCGACAAAAGCCGCCACCACATCTCCGTTCTTCGCTTCCAAAGATTTATCTATCACCACGATATCTCTGTCGAAGATGCCGGCGTTCTCCATAGACCGTCCCGACACCCGGGCACAAAAAGTAGTCTCACGATGATGCACCAGTTCCCGATTGAAATCGATGCCGTCGGTCATATAATCCTGAGCAGGCGACGGAAAACCCGCCTTAATGCCCGATTCCGCCATGGGAAACAATTCCTCCTGACAATCGGAAGCGAGGCTTTTTGGGCTTATTTCGTTGGTTTTCATACAAATGGAAAATGGGATGAATCGTGTGCAATATACTGAGTTTTTCGCAGAAAAAGCCAAGAAGCTGTTTTGAATTCTTTCAAAAACAGTTCTTATGATTCTTTTTTCCGATGCCTTGATGATTTTTTTTTGACAGCTAAGGAATAAATCAAGTATCTTTGCCAATCCGAAAACGCACATAAAACAATGACATTTTCTGACAAAGTCCTTGAAAAGGGAGCCGGAATATGGCGGCTCAAAGGACTGTTTTTTCTTCAATATGCCATTTGGGGCAGTTATCTGACCAGTCAGGGACGTTATCTCGCTCAAGCCGGTTTCTCCGACAGAATCGGCCTGTTTTTCATCGTGCCCGGGATTGTCCCCCTGATTATGCCCGCTCTGACCGGCTGGCTGGCCGATCGGCGTATTCAGGCCCAAAAGCTGCTGGCCATCTGCCATCTGCTGACCGCTTTAGCCATGACCGCCACCGCCCTCAGCGGCATGAGCGCCACTCCCTCTTTCTCCCGGATTTTCGGTTGGTATTGCGTTGCGGTATGGTTTTACACTCCCACCTTGCCTTTGAGCAATACCGTCGCATTCCACCTGCTCGAACGCGGACGGCACGAGACATCGGAAGTTTTTCCACGCATCCGGATATGGGGCACCATCGGCTTCATTACCGCCATGTGGACAGTCGATCTGCTCGGTTTCCAGCAAGACAGCCGACAGTATTTCGCGGCGGCTCTATTGGGAATAGGCCTGAGTATCTACGCTTTCACCCTGCCGGCCTGCCCGCCCTCCCGTCAAGGCTCCACCTATAAGGCTCTCAAATTGCTGCTCAAGCCCGAGATGGCCCGTTTCTTCCTGATTGCCGTACTGATGGGAGTCGCGCTTCAGATTTCCAACAGCTACGCCAATCCCTATCTTGCTGATTTCGGGAATCTTCCTGCCTACGCCAACTGCTTTGGCGTCCGTCACAGCAATCTGCTCATCTCTATTTCACAAGTCGCCGAAGTGCTCTGTATGCTGCTCGTTCCGAGCGTGTTGCGCCGATGGAACATTCAGAAAGTATTGAGCGTCGCAATGCTGGCCTGGGCACTCCGTTTCGCTCTGTTCGGTTTCGGAAATCCGGCCGGCGGTCTTTGGATGTTCGTATTGTCGATGCTGGTGTATGGCATCGCTTTCAATTTCTTCAATATTTCAGGGACGATTTTTGTGGAAAGTCAGGCCGAACCGGAAGTCCGCGCCGGCGCCCAAGGTTTATTCTCTCTGATGACCAATGGCCTGGGAGCCACTCTCGGAATGACGGTCGTGCAATGGGTGGTCAACCGGCTCGTTTCCGACTTGAAAATGCCTGCGGCTGGAAATCCCGACTGGAATGCCGTAATGCAGGGATGGCGAGGATGCTGGTGGATTTTTGCCGGCTATATGCTTTTGCTGCTGGTGATTTTTGTATCTTCGCAGCAAATCCGGTCGGTCCGGAAAAAACACGCTGACAAAATCAATTCATAGAACCTTTTGCTGTCATATATGAGCGTCATTCTTGTTATTTTCGGTATATGTGCCGGTTGTCTCATCAACGTGCTGATCGGTCTGCTCGGTTCACGGCGGCGCATCGGCTTCGGCTGGTCTTTTCTGATATCCCTGATCGGCACGCCCATCCTCGGACTCATCATCACCCTGCTTTTCGAGCCTCTACCGGACAGGGAACGGAAATGGGGCTGTCTCGGGATTTTCATTTCGGTGATTTTCCTGATTCTGATGGCCGTGATTGCCTTTATGCTTTTGGGTTATTTTGGAAGTATATGAATATGGAATCGGTGATACAGAATCCCACTTTCCGGAATATGCTCCGGATTCTGGCTTGCGTCGCGCTGCTTTGTCTGATGGCAGCCTGCAAAACGCCTTGCAACTGCGGATGAAAAAGAAATCGTTCAAATTACTCAGCGAACTCTTCTGGATATTTTTCAAGATTGGAGCTTTCACTTTCGGCAGCGGTTTTGCCATGATTGCGCTGTTCGAACGCGAAGTGGTGGATCGCAAAAAATGGTTTGAACGGGAGGATTTCATCAATCAGTTCACGCTGGCCCAATCCGCTCCCGGGCCATTCTCACTCAATGCGGCTGTTTTCGTCGGCTACCGGATGCAAGGGTTTATCGGTTCGCTGATCAGCGTGCTGGGGCTCATCATCGCTCCTTTTGTGATTATCCTGCTGATAGCTGTTTATTTACAGAATTTCCGCGACATCGAAGTGGTGAATGCCGCTTTCAAAGGCCTGCGTCCCTGCGTTATTTCCCTGATTGCCGTCCCTTGCATCAGAATGGCGCTCCAACTCAACTGGCTCAAACTGCTGATGGCTCTGGCCGCCTTGCTGCTGATTTGGCTGACGGGGATTTCGGCCGTCTGGTTTCTGCTGGGAGGAGCCCTGCTGGGGCTGTTTCTGGCTCTTCCGTGGGTTTCGGGTTCATTCAAAAGTCCTTCTAAACGACAAGAATCATGATGTACCTGCAATTATTCCTGTCGTATCTCAAAATCGGCTTCTTCGGATTCGGCGGCGGTTATCCTATGATCACCCTCATCCAGAATGAAATCGTGGTGCAAAGGGCTTGGATCAGTCAGACTCAGCTCACGGATATTGTGGCCGTTTCGCAGATGACACCCGGTCCGATTGCCATCAACTGCGCGACCTACGTGGGCTACACTGTCACGGGAGATGTCTGGGGTTCGCTCATCGCGACGCTGGCCGTCTGCCTGCCGCCGCTCACCATCATGCTGCTGATCACCATCTTCTACCGCAAGCTGCAGGACAACCGCTATATGAAATCGGTGCTGGGCTGGATGCGGCCGATGCTGGTGGGAATGATTGGCGCAGCCGCCCTGATGTTCGCCAACCGCGAGACCTTCATCGACTGGGCTTCCGTACTTATCTGCCTGGGCAGTTTCATCGCCCTTTGGAAAAAAGTCAACCCCATCTGGGTGATGCTGGCGGCGGCTATCCTCGGCATTCTGATTTACTGATTATTCTTCCATCCGAAAAAATGGTGAACAGGGCCATGGCCGTGACCGATTTCATATTCCGCACCGGCTTCGATGGCAGAGGCGATGTATTGCTTGGCCTTTTGAGCCGACTCATCCAAAGAGCAGCCTTGAGCCAGATAGGAAGCGAAAGCCGATGACAGAGTGCAACCGGTTCCGTGCGTGTTGCGGGAGCGCAGGCGCTTGGATTTCAGTTCCAGCAGATGATCTTCCTCCGCATTGTAGAAATAATCTGTCAGCACATCATCCTCCAGATGGCCTGCTTTCATCAGCACCGAGACATTTCTACCGGATACGGCTTTTAATTTTTCCGAGAGTTTCCGGGCGATATCGGGCAACTCCGCTTGCGAATGAATAGCCTCCCCGGCCAATATTTCAGCCTCGGGGATATTGGGAGTCAGCACCCGCACGTAAGGCGCCAGTTCGGAGACCAGCACTTCAACGGCTTCCTCCTCCATCAGACGGTCGCCCGAAGTGGCCACCATCACCGGATCCAGTACGATGTCGGGCAATTGGAACTGCGACAATGCGTAAAGGACCGTCCGCACGACCCCGGCCGAATTCAACATTCCTATTTTGACGGAATCGGCGCCAATATCGCTCAACACCGCCGTAATCTGTCCCCGGATGATATCCAGCGGCACGTTATGGACAGCCTGCACGCCCAATGTATTCTGAACCGTGACCGCCGTGATGGCACTTGCCGCATAACTACCTGTCGCACTGATGGTTTTAATATCGGCCTGAATGCCGGCTCCACCTCCGGAATCGCTTCCGGCTATGGTAAGTACTCTTGGATATGTTTTCATTGTTCTTTAAAAATGTCTGAATCCCATATAATCCCGATGGCCGCCTATCCAATCGAGTTTCCGGCTGTCCGTGATGCGGCCGATGACCGTATGAGGGACTTGAAGCGAAGACTCCGTGGCAGGATCGAGAGTGAACAGCAATTCGTAATCCTCGCCTCCAGCCACCGCCAGTCCGTACGCATCCAAAGCATGGCGCCGGCAGAATGTCCGCAAAGATTCCGATAAAGGAAGAAGTTTCAAATCAATTTCCGCCCCCACACCGGATTCTTCCATGATATGACGGAGATCGGAAGCGATTCCATCGGAAATATCCATCATCGCATGGACGCCCTCATATTGGGCCAAAGCTCTGCCCTCCTCCATTCTCGGAGAGGGAAGATAATGACGTCCGATAAGATAGGGCACTTCATCCACTCTCGGGCATTGTTTCAGTATGGCCTGAAGACCACCGGCAGAATCGCCCAAAAAGCCGGTCACACAGACCAAATCGTCTACTTTGGCGGCATTTCGTTTACGGCTCCGACCCTGAACGGCCTTACCCAGCACGGTGATACAGACACAAAGACGGTCGGGAGATGAAGTCGTATCGCCTCCCAGCAACGGGAAGCCATAGCGGAGGGATATATCCCGATAGCCGCGCAGAAATTCTCCGCTCCAATCTTCGGGCAGAGTTTTTGGCAAAGCCAGAGCCAGGAAACTGCCGACCGGCGAAGCTCCCATGGCTGCGATATCGCTGAAATTGGACGCCGCCGATTTCCACCCCAACTGATAAGGAGTAATATCGTTCAAAAGAAAATGGCTGCCTTCCACCAGCATGTCGGTACTGACCAGCGTCTCTTCCCCACTGTTCTGAGGAATCACGGCACAATCATCCCCAATGCCCAGCCAACCTTCTGGTGTCTCAAACATATCCCGGATGCCGGCGATGAAATCAAATTCTCCCTTCATATTGCCTGTTTTGCGTCATCCTCCAGATACTGATATGATTTATCCGGGCCATGGTAGCCATAATCCCAAAAAGCATATTCGAAAAGCGTCGCTTCCAGGAAAGCCGAAGTCATACGTTCCCGGATATCGGGTGTGGCAGCCGCCGCCCGACGGTCAACGACTTCAATCAATTTCCGAACGCCTTCGGTGAACTGTTCATTACCGTATTCCGACATCCATTCGGCATAGGGATTGTCTTCCAAACGGGCAAAGCGCAGCGCTTCTCTGCCGACTTCATTATAGACCCAGGCACAAGGCAGTATGGCAGCCAATCCGAGTTCGGGAATACCGGTTCTCACCATCCTGTCCGTATGCTCATTATATAAACGGGTCACGACAGAAGGCTCCAACGTCGGCTCGATGCCAAAACGGTGTATCAGCAGCTCGTGCATCTGACGCTCGCTTTCCATACCCTCGCGGGCGAAATCCTCCAACAGCCGGCGGTCATCCTTATCCGGAATGATTTCGGCCAGTTCGGACATCGAGCGGCCGTAGTTGCCGAGATAGATTTCATCTTGTGCCAAATAGCGGTCGAATTTCTCCACGGCAAGCGTACCGGCGGCCATTTCACGGAGGAAAGGCAGACGAAGGATAGACTGGTATATCCGGGATGCTTTGGCCCAGATTTCTTCCGACCAAGTGCCCTCTTTTACGACATGCAGTTTCTTTTCTGCCTTTTCGAAGAGGTCCAGCAGCCGCCGTGAGGCAGTTTTCGGATCTTCAGCGGCTATGATGGCACTGACCACTGCGATACCGTCCGCTCCCGCAGCGGCGACCTGGGCTGCCGTCGTCTCATTCATTCCTCCGATAGCCACCGTCGGATGAACGGAGAGTTCCACCGCCTTGCGCAAACCCTCCAGTCCGAAGGGAGTGGCGGTATCGGTCTTGGTCGGCGTGGCGAAAACCGGCGAGACTCCCACATAATCGACGTCCAAAGCATTGGCTTCCACTATTTCGGCCATATTCTCCACCGAAAGTCCGATGATTCTGTCCGGCCCCAGCAGACGGCGGGCCATGGCGTATGGCATATCCGACTGACCAATATGCACCCCATCGGCATCGGCAGCAAGCGCCACATCCACCCGGTCGTTGATTATCAAAGGAATGCCAAAAGGAGCCAAGCGTTTCTTGAGTCTCATGGCCAAATCAATGAAATCACAGGTTCCGATGGACTTCTCGCGGAGCTGCACCATCGTCACACCACCCTCCACAGCTTCTTGAACAATATGTTCCAGATTTCTGTCACCGGCGAGCGTTCTATCGGTCACCAGATACAGTTTCAGTATTTCTTTATTCATAGCGTATCAGTGAACAAGCGTCTTCCGGTTGGAGATGGGACAAAACATCGATGAAGTGTATGGACAATGAGCCCGGTCCTTCACAGC
>JAZRWU010000167.1:0-7741 GCA_045599885.1 Bacteroidales bacterium
CTCGAAGACAGTTCCGGCAAAATGCAGGAATACAAGGCTACGGTCTATGCGGTGGAGTCCAAAATCAACACCGAGACCCGCACCTTGCAGGTACGCGCCATCTATCAGAACACCGACCGCAAACTGATTCCCGGACGTTTCGTCTCGGTCGAAATCACACGGCGCGAGATTCCGGACGCTCTCTCGGTACCCAGCGAGGCCATCATTCCCGAATTGGGACGCAACCTGGTCTATCTTTACCGTAACGGGAAGGCCACGGCTGTCGGAATCGAGACCGGTATCCGCACCGAATCGCGCGTTCAGGCACTGAGTGGCATCCAGGCCGGAGACACTCTGATTGTGACCGGTGTGATGCAGCTGAGAGACGGTCTTCCCATCATCATCGATCGTTTGAACTGAGAAGCTGTTTCCAAGAAACACGAGTCATCATGAACATTTCCGAACTCAGCATCCGACGTCCCGTATTGGCCACCGTATTCATGTTGGTCATCGTCATTTTCGGTGTCATCAGCTATATGACCTTGGGCGTGCGCGAATACCCCAGCGTTGACAATCCCATTATTTCGGTCAGCGTCGGTTATCCGGGCGCCAACGCCGATGTGATTCAGAATCAGATTACCGAACCCCTGGAACAGAACATCAACGGCATTCCCGGCATCCGTTCACTCTCTTCCACGAGCAGTCAGGGTTCCTGCCGCATCGTCATCGAATTCGAGCTTTCAGTCGATCTGGAGACCGCTGCCAACGATGTCCGCGACAAAGTGTCGAGAGCCCAGCGTTTCCTGCCGCGCGACTGCGATCCTCCCACCGTTTCCAAAGCCGATGCCGACGCCACGCCGATTATGCAGATTTCCGTGATGTCCAACAAACGTTCCCTGATGGAAATCAGCGAAATAGCCGACCTGACCATCAAAGAGCGCCTACAGACCATTCCCAATGTCTCGTCGGTGGATATCTGGGGTGAGAAGAAATACTCCATGCACCTTTGGCTCGACCCTGTCAGAATGGCCGGTTACGGAGTCACGACCATGGATGTCAAGAACGCCATCGACAAAGAGAACGTGGAACTTCCCTCGGGCAGCATCGAAGGCAACACCATCGAGTTGTCCATCCGCACCTTGGGCCTGATGCAGACACCCGCCGAATTCAACAATGTCATCATCAAGCAGGACGGCGAACGCATTGTCCGCTTCAGCGACGTCGGCTATGCCGAGCTCTCACCCGCCGATTCCCGCAGTTCCTTGCGCAAGAACGGCATTCCCGCTGTGACCGTTGTCATCGTGCCTCAGCCCGGTGCCAACCATATCGAGATCGCCGATGCCGCCTACGAACGTATTGATCAGATACGAAAAGATTTGCCGGATGATGTCACGTTGGAGATGACATACGACAACACACGCTTCATCCGTGCCTCCATCAATGAAGTCAAAGAAACCATCTATGTGGCTTTTCTGCTGGTCATCCTGATTATCTTCATCTTTTTGCGCGACTGGCGCGTCACCCTGATTCCGGTCATCGTCATTCCCATCTCGCTGGTCGGCGCCTTTTTCGTGATGTACCTCGCCGGCTTCAGTATCAATGTCCTGACCATGCTGGCCATCGTGCTTTCGGTCGGTCTGGTGGTGGACGACGCCATTGTGATGACCGAAAACATCTACATCCGCATCGAACGGGGAATGAAGCCTATGGAAGCCGGCATCGAAGGCGCCAAGGAAATCTTCTTCGCGGTCGTCTCGACCACCATCACCCTGATTGCCGTCTTCCTGCCTATCGTCTTTATGGAAGGTATGACCGGAAGGCTGTTCAAGGAATTCAGCCTGGTCATCGCGGGTTCGGTCACCATCTCGTCGCTGGCGGCATTGACGGTCACACCGATGCTGGCCACCAAAATCCTCCGGCGGCGCGAAAAGCAATCCTGGCTGTATGCCAAGACCGAGCCTGTCTTTAACGGCCTGACATCCGCCTATTCCCGAGGCCTCGCCGGCTTTATGAAGCACCGTTGGATTGCCATTGTCCTGGTGGTCGTTTTTCTGACGGGGATTTTCGTTCTGTGGAAACAGATTCCCAGCGAGCTCTCGCCTCTCGAAGACCGCTCCAGCATCACGGTGCGCGTCCTCGGTCAGCAAGGCAGCACCTTTGAATACATCCGCGACTATACCGACCACATCGCCGATATCGCCGATTCCATCGCTCCTTACCGCGAAGCCATCGTGTCGCGCTCATCGAGAGGCAACGGCAACCTCAACGTCATTCTGCCCGACATCGACAAACGTGACAAATCCCAGATGCAGATTGCCGAGGAACTGACCCGGGCGGTGAGCAAGGAGACCAAAGCCAGGAGTTTCGTCCAGCAGCAATCCACTTTTGGCGGACGAAGGGGCGGAATGCCTGTCAGTTATGTGTTACAGGCCCCCAATTTGGAGAAACTGCAGGAATATCTGCCGAAATTCATGGAAGAAGTGCAAGCCAGTCCGGTATTCCGTATGGCCGACGTCGATTTGAAATTCACCAAACCCGAGACCCGCATCCACATCAACCGCGACAAGGCCACCATGCTGGGAGTCTCCACTCAAAACATAGGTCAGACCTTGCAGTATTCGCTCAGCGGACAACGTATGGGCTATTTCTATATGAACGGCAAGCAATATGAGATTTTGGGCGAAATCAACCGTCAGCAGCGCAACAAACCCTTGGATCTCAAATCCATCTACGTCCGCAGCAGCAATGGAAGCATGATTCCGCTCGACAATCTGGTCTCACTGGAGGAAAGCGTGGCGCCACCGGAACTTTACCGCTACAACCGTTTCGTTTCGGCCACCATTTCTTCCGGTCTCGCCCCCGGCTATACCATCGGTGACGGTCTTGACGAAATGGACCGCATCGCCAAGGAAGTGCTGGACGACAGTTTCCGGACCGCCCTCAAAGGCGAGTCCAAAGAATTCCGCGAATCGTCCGACAGTCTGATGTTCGCCTTCCTGCTGGCTCTGGTGCTGATTTATTTGGTATTGGCCGCTCAGTTCGAGAGTTTCAAAGATCCTCTGATTGTGATGATTACGGTGCCTTTGGCTATGACAGGAGGTTTGCTTTTCATGAAACTGTTCGGCATCACCATGAATATTTTCAGCGAAATCGGTCTGATTATGCTGATTGGCCTGGTGGCCAAAAACGGCATTCTCATTGTGGAATTTGCCAATCAGCGCCAGCAATCCGGTCTGACCAAGAAGGAAGCAATCCATTCTGCCGCCGTCCAGCGCCTCCGCCCTATTCTGATGACCAGCATCTCCACTATCCTCGGCCTGCTTCCTCTGATGTTCGCATCGGGTGAAGGCGCTCAATGCCGTATCGCCATGGGTACGGCAGTGGTAGGCGGTATGCTGATATCCACTCTTTTGACTCTTTTTGTCGTTCCGTCCATTTATGAATTGGTATCGACCGACCTTTCCACCACTACTCCTACGGAAGAGAACCACTGATATGAAAATGAACCATCACATACGGAAGCGTTGGGGAATGCTGCTCTTCTTGACGGGAGCAGTCTGCGGAGGACTTTCCGCCCAATCCCGTCCGGCCGCTCAGGGGGAAGAGCCGATTCTTTCCCTGCATGAATGCCTGCAAACGGGCCTGGAGCGCAATTTCGATCTGCGTATCGTCCGCAACGAAGAGCGCATTGCCGACAACAACGCCACACGGGGCAACGCCGGTCAGTTTCCGACCCTCGGACTGAGCGGCAGCTACAACGGCAACCTGAACGGCAGCGGATATCAATATCCCGACTCGCTCGTCTCCACTCCATCCACCTACAATGCCAACGCAGCTGCCGCTCTGACCGCCGACTGGACTTTGTTCAACGGTTTCAGCCTCCAAGGTCAATATGCCCGCCTGCAGGAACTCAAAGCCAAAGGAGAACTCAACACCCGCATCGCTCTCGAGGATTTTGTCGCCGGACTTTCCGCACAATATTACAACTACATCCGTCAGGAAATCCGCTTGTCGCATCTCAAGACCTCGCTGGAGCTGTCACGTGACCGTCTTTTCATCGTCGAGGCAAGTTTCAACATCGGTTCCGCCTCAGGATTGGATTATCAGCAGGCTCAAGTGGACTTCAATGCCGACCATTCTGCCTATATCGCCCAAGAAGAGGAAGTGATACGCACCCGCATACAACTCAACGAAATGATGGCGCTGGACGATTTGGAGACCTATTATATCCCTGCCGACCGCTCCATCGTAGCCGATACGACCTTGGAACGGGCTCGGGTCTGGCAAGACGTGTTGGAAAACAATGTGGCCCTGCAAATGGCCCATCACAACCGCAGCCTGTCAAAAATCGACCTCAAAATAGCCCGCAGCCGCAATTATCCCTACATCAAACTCAACGGTTCCTACAACCTGCGCGACAATTTCTATGGAGACAACGCCTATTCCCACATGCGTCAGTTCGGTCCGAGTTACGGCGTGACGGCCGGCATCAGCCTCTTTGACGGAATGAACCGCCGGCGCGAACAGCAGAATGCCAAGATTCAATTGGAAAACAGCCAATTGATGTTGGAGCAATACGAGAATTCGCTCAAAGCCGACATGGCCAATCTCTGGATATCCTATACCAACAACTTGAGACTGCTTCAGATAGAGCGCGACAATATGGTGGTGGCGCAAAGCAATTTCGACATCGCCATGGAGCGTTACCGTCTGCGCGAACTCTCGGGTATTGAGTTGCGTGAGGCTCAACTCAGCTTGCTGGAATCGGAAGAACGTCTGCTCAATGCCGAATACAACATCAAGCTCTGCGAAATCTCCCTCCGTCAGTTGAGCGGCCGCATCCTCGAAGACTGCGGAACAGAATAGTTGAGAGTACCGCTTAACGGCTCAATCGGGCATGCATGGAAGCGGCGGCGCGACGACCGTCACCCATGGCCAGAATCACTGTGGCGCCGCCGCGGACGATGTCGCCGCCGGCGAAAATCATCGGGATTGACGAGCGCATCTCGTCATCGACCTCAATGGTGCCTTTGCGTGAAATCGCCAAGCCTTCCACCGAATTGGGAATCAACGGATTGGGAGATACGCCAATGCTCATGATGACCACATCGGCCTCAAGGGTCTCCACCGCACCTTCGATGGGCACGGGACGGCGGCGGCCGGATGCGTCGGGCTCACCCAATTCCATTTTCTGCAGACGGATCTGGCGGACACGGCCTTTCTCATCCCCCAAGCACTCGATGGGATTGTGGAGCGTCATAAACTCAACTCCTTCTTCCTTGGCATGTTTGACTTCTTCCAGACGCGCCGGCATTTCCTCCTCGCTGCGCCGGTAAACGATGATGGCCCGTTCGGCACCCAAGCGCTTGGCGGTACGGACAGAGTCCATCGCGGTATTTCCGCCGCCCACTACGACGACATTCTTGCCAAAAGGAACAGGCGTGTCGCTTTCGGGATTGGCGGCATCCATGAGATTGACGCGTGTCAGATATTCATTGGATGAAAGGATATTGAGCAGGTTCTCACCCGGAATGTTCATGAAGTTGGGCAGACCGGCGCCGGAAGCGACGAAAATGCCTTCGAAACCCTGTTCTTTCAAATCGTCCATCGACAAGGTCTTGCCGATAATCGTATTTTTCCGGAAAAGGACTCCCATGCGGCGCAGGTTGTCAATTTCCACATCCACGATGGCGTTGGGAAGACGGAATTCGGGAATACCGTATTTGAGGACGCCTCCGATTTCGTGCAAAGCCTCAAAAACCGTCACTTCATAGCCCAGCTTGGCCATATCACCCGCGAAGGACAGCCCGGCGGGACCAGAACCGACCACCGCCACTTTTTTACCGTTGGACGGAGCGGTTTCGGGCAAGGCGATTTTTCCGCTGTTGCGCTCATAATCGGCCGCGAAACGCTCCAGATATCCGATGGCCACGGCCGGTTTCTTAAGTTTTTGGACATAGAAACACTGGGACTCGCATTGTTTTTCCTGAGGGCAGACCCGTCCGCAGACCGCCGGAAGCGCCGAAGTCTGTTTCAGCACCTTGGCAGCCTCCAGAAAATCTCCGCGTTCGATATTTTTGATGAAGCCGGGAATGTTGATGCCCACAGGACAACCCTGCATACAACTCGGATTAACACAATCAAGACAACGTTTGGATTCCATCAGCGCCTGTTCCACGCTCAGTCCCTGATTGACTTCCTCCAGTCGGGTATGACTGCGGTATTCCGGCTCCAATTCATTCATTTTCACCCGAGGAAGACCGGTACGTTCGCCGGCCTTCATGCTCTTGCGGAGTTTTTCGCGCCATTCCTCACCGCGTGAGGCAATATTCTGTTCCTCTCTTGCCATTGTCAACCCAGTTTTTTCATTTCTTCCTTTTCGTATTCCTTGTATGTGCCCAGACGCATCATCATACCGTCCCAATCGACCTGATGGGCATCGAATTCGGGACCGTCCACGCAGACGAACTTGGTCTGTCCGCCCACGCTCACACGGCATCCGCCGCACATTCCGGTGCCATCGACCATGATGGTGTTGAGCGAAGCCACGGTGGGTATTACGTATTTTTTGGTCAGCAACGAGACGAATTTCATCATGATGGCCGGACCGATGGTGACGCAAAGATCCACCTTTTCGCGTTGGATGATTTCCTCTATACCATTGGTCACCAAGCCTTTGGTGCCGTAGGAGCCGTCGTCGGTCATGATGACGACCTCGTCCGACCAGCGGCGCATCTCGTCTTCGAGAATGATAAGGTCCTTGTTGCGGGCGGCCAACACCGAAATCACACGGTTGCCGGCCTGCTTCATCGCCTGGGCAATGGGAAGCAAGGGAGCGACTCCCACACCGCCTCCGGCACAGACCACGGTTCCGAAATGCTTGATATGCGTGGCTTTACCCAGCGGGCCGACGAGGTCTTCGATTTCATCGCCCACCTTAAGATTGCACAATTTATTGGAAGTCAAGCCGACATGTTGAACCACCAGCGTGATGGTGCCTTTTTCGGCATCGGCCGCAGATATAGTGAGAGGCATACGCTCTCCTTTCGGCTCCAATTTGACAATGACGAAATGGCCGGCCTTACGGGCTCTGGCTATCAGCGGAGCTTCCACCACCAATTGGGTCACCAGCGGGGAGAACTCCTTTTTCTCAATAATTCTGTTCATTCAGTTTCCTCTTTGGAAATACAATCTTCACTTCCGTCCGGCATCTATTCTTCTGAATACCAGGACAGAAAACCTATTACTGCCTTGTCTGACAACTGTATATATATTCAACAAATATTAACAGTCGCCAAAACGGATGCAAAAATACTGCTGAATTCTTTGTTTTCCAACTTTCACCGCGAGACTTTTCCGGGAAAAGTCGCTCTGAGGAGCCGCATCCCCTCACATACCATCCAAAATATCTCTCATAGAAGGACTGAATCTTCTCTATGACAGATTTCTTCTTCACCTGAGTTCAGACTTGGCCCGATGACTTTGGTGATGATGCGTTATTTCTATTGCGAAGATAATCGGAATTCAGAAGGTTCATCGCCTTGAGTTGCTTGTGCTTGAACACGAACGGTCCGATGATGAGATTGAGAAGAATGTACTTCAGAAATCCTCTGCTGGTGGTAAACATATAAGTTCGCTTTATGTGAAGCGGAAATCCAACCATCATGAAAAGAAAAATCGCCAAGTTTCTTATTTACAAAAACTTGACGATTACTTCCGAGTTAAACCCGTACCCAGAGCCGGGGTCGAACCGGCACGGGTT
>JAZRWU010000168.1:0-3338 GCA_045599885.1 Bacteroidales bacterium
CGATTGCTGTTCAAGCAATCGGGCCGCCTGTCTTATAAATGAGAGAGGATTACTGCTCCTCCACCAAAGCCTCTTCGGCTTCTGCTTCGTTGCTGTTGATGCGCTCGTAATCTTCCCGCGAGAGAACCACCAGACGGTCGAACTCGCGTTGGCCAGTTCCAGCAGGAATCAGGTTGCCGGCAATCACGTTCTCCTTCATACCTTCAAGTTTGTCAATCTTGCCCTGGATAGCGGCATCGTTGAGCACCTTGGTCGTTTCCTGGAACGAGGCAGCCGACATAAAGCTGCTGGTCTGCAGAGCGGCACGCGTGATACCTTGCAGAATCTGATTCGAAGTGGCGGGTACGGCATCGCGTACTTCTACGAGACGGAGATCGCGGCGTTTCAGCGAGGAGTTCTCATCACGGAGTTTGCGGGCCGTGACAATCATACCAGGCTTAAGCGTCTGAGAATCACCGGCATCTACAACCACTTTCTTGCCCCAGATACGGTCGTTCTCTTCCATGAACTCATTCTTGTCAACTTCCTGCTGCTGGAGGAAGCGGGTGTCACCGGCATCAACAATCTCGACCTTGCGCATCATCTGACGGACAATGACTTCGAAATGTTTGTCGTTGATCTTCACATCCTGCAGACGATAGACGTTCTTGACCTCATTGACGATGTATTCCTGAACGGCCGTCGGTCCCTTGATTGCCAGAATGTCGGAAGGTGTGATCACACCGTCGGAAAGCGGCGTACCGGCACGTACAAAGTCGTTGACCTGTACCAGCACTTGCTTTGACATCGGAACCAGGTACTTGTGAAGTTCACCGGTCTTCGATTGGATGACGATTTCACGGTTACCACGCTTGATGCGTCCGAATTCAACCACATCACCGTCAATTTCTGAAACAACGGCAGGATTGGATGGATTACGGGCCTCGAACAATTCCGTGACACGAGGCAGACCGCCCGTGATATCACCGGCTTTGGCGACGGCGCGGGGAATCTTGACCAGAATCTGACCGGCCTCGATGCGTTCTCCGTCTTCCTTGAGCAGGTGTGCACCGGCAGGAAGGTTGTAGGAGTGGATGCGTTCACCGTTCTTGTCCAGAATATGAATAGCAGGAATCTTGTTACGGTCCTTAGGTTCGATGATGATCTTATCCTTGACTTTGGTGGTTTCATCCACATAAGTCTGGAAGGTGACACCGTCTTCGATGGTATCGAATTGCAGACGACCGGACTCTTCGCAAATGATGACAGCGTTGTAGTTGTCCCATTCGCAGATGAGCGTGCCCTGTTTGACGTGATCGCCCGGCTTGACATACAGTTTCGAACCGTATGAAAGGTTGTGGGTGGTGACGACATTAGTCAGCGGATCAATCAGACGGATTTCACCGTAACGGCCGACCACAATCTGTACGGCGGGATCTTCGGCAGAAGGAACGGTATGAAGTTCCTCGATACGCACATCGCAATCGTAGGGAGCCTTGAGGTCGGAAGCAATCGTATCGCTCTTGGCCACACCACCGGCGTGGAAGGTACGCAGCGTCAACTGAGTACCCGGTTCACCGATAGACTGGGCGGCGATGACACCGACGGCTTCGCCCTTCTGGACCATACGGCCTGTAGCCAGGTTGCGTCCGTAACACTTCGCACAGACACCCTTCTTGGATTCGCAGGTGAGCACCGAGCGGATTTCCACACGGTCGATGGAGGATTGTTCGATTCTCTTGGCAATCGGTTCCGTGATTTCCTCTCCGGCGGCCACGATGAGTTCTCCGGTTTCAGGATCTTCGATGTCATGCACAGAGACACGACCCAGAATGCGCTCGTACAAGGTGCAGACGCCCTTGATGGCGACAGCCGTCAGACCACGGAGCGTGCCGCAATCTTCCTCGTTGATGATGACATCGTGCGAGACATCCACCAGACGACGGGTCAGATAACCAGCATCGGCCGTCTTCAAAGCCGTATCGGACAATGACTTACGGGCACCGTGAGTTGAAATGAAGTATTCCAATACCGACAGACCTTCCTTAAAGTTGGCCAAAATCGGGTTTTCAATAATCTGAGCACCTTCAGAAGCCGATTTTTGAGGTTTGTTCATCAAACCGCGCATACCGGAAAGCTGACGGATCTGTTCTTTAGAACCACGGGCACCTGAATCCATCATCATGAAGACAGAGTTGAAGCCCTGGTCGTCTTCTTCCAATTCCTTGATCAGAATCTCAGCCAGTTTCTTGTTGACATCCGTCCAGACATCGATGACCTTGTTGTAGCGCTCGTTGTTGGTGATGAGACCCATCTTGTATTCATCGGAGATAGCCTCGACATTGTCGTGACCTTCCTGAACCAAAGCGGCTTTCTCCTCGGGGATGATCACATCCTGAAGGTTGAACGACAGACCGCCTTCGAAGGCCATACGGTAACCGAGGTTCTTGATATCGTCGAGGAACTGGGCGGTACGGGCCACACCGCATTTGGCGATGACGTCGCTGATGATGTTGCGCAGCTCCTTCTTTGACAGCAGCTTATTGACAAATCCGACCTCTTCGGGAACAAATTCGTTGGCCACGATACGGCCGACCGTCGTCTCGATGAGTTCATCTTTGATACGGACCTTGACGCGGGCATGCATATCCACACGGCCTTCGTTGAGGGCGATACGGGCTTCTTCGGGCGAATAGAACACCAGACCTTCGCCCTTGGCGCCGGCGCGTTCTTTCGTAATGTAGTAAAGACCCAGAACCATATCCTGCGAAGGAACGGTGATAGGCGAACCGTTGCTCGGATTCAAGATATTGTGCGAAGCCAGCATCAGCAGCTGAGCCTCAGCGATAGCCTCGTTGCCCAGAGGAAGGTGAACAGCCATCTGGTCACCGTCGAAGTCGGCGTTGAAGGCCGTACAAGCCAGCGGATGAAGCTGAATTGCCTTACCTTCAATCAGTTTGGGCTGGAAGGCCTGAATACCCAGACGGTGAAGCGTAGGAGCACGGTTCAGAAGTACCGGGTGACCTTTCATCACGTATTCAAGGATATCCCAAACAACGGGATCCTTGCGGTCGACAATCTTCTTGGCCGATTTGACGGTTTTGACGATGCCGCGCTCGATGAGTTTGCGGATGACGAAAGGTTTGTATAATTCGGCGGCCATATCCTTGGGAAGACCGCATTCGTGCATTTTGAGTTCGGGACCGACGACGATGACCGAACGGGCGGAATAGTCCACACGCTTACCCAGCAAGTTCTGACGGAAACGTCCCTGCTTGCCTTTCAAAGAATCGGAAAGCGACTTGAGCGGGCGGTTGGAATCGGTCTTGACGGCGCTGGCCTTGCGTGAATTGTCGAAA
>JAZRWU010000169.1:0-3194 GCA_045599885.1 Bacteroidales bacterium
TTGTTTCGCGTGGACAAATATAATCTTTTTTTAGAACTTCACGAAGATATGTAAGCGAATAATAATTAATCTAAATGGCTTCCCAATCCCACAATTATACGCTATTTTTGTGATGATGATTATTTTTAAGACGTATGAAAATGAACAAATTATTCCATTATTTCAGAACAGTCGCCCTGGGACTGCTCTGCGGTTTCCTTCCCATGGGACTGTCGGCTGCCGCCAGTGGCCCCTCCAGCGACCTGAAACTGCATTACGACCGGGCCGCCGCCAATTGGAACGAAGCCTTGCCCGTAGGTAACGGACGCTTGGGCGCTATGGTATTCTGCGATCCTTCCGTTGAACTTATCCGTCTCAACGACAACACTTTGTACAGCGGTGAGCCGCGCACGGTCTGGAAAGGTCACGACATCACGCCCAGTTATGAGAAAGTGGTGGACATGTTGATGAACGGCCAGTTCGCCGAGGCCTACGATGTGCTGCAATATCATTGGCTGGGCCGTCTGCATGAGAATTACCAGCCTCTGGGCGACATTCACCTCAGCAGCAACGTCAAGGGAGACATCAAGGATTATGAGCGCATGCTCGACCTTGAGAACTCACTGCTCACCATCCGTTACACCCAAAACGGCGTGCACTACACCCGCGAGATTTTCGCCTCGCACCCCGACAGCGTCATCGTCATTCGCCTGAAAAGCGACAAGCCCGGCGCGCTCGATTTCAATCTGTGGTTCAGTTCGCCTCACAAGCCCACCACGACCTATGCCGTTGATGGAAACATCTTGAAAATGAGCGGTCAGGTTCCCGGACACGGACAAAGGCGCAACGATGGAATGATCCGCGGCTGGAAAGCCGAAGGCCGTCATCCGGAGCTTTATTATGCCAATGGCGAGCGCAAATACAAGGAGGATGTCCTTTACGCTGACCAGATTGACCATATGGGTACCTATTTCGAATCACGCCTTTGGGTCAATGCCCAGGGCGGCAAGATTGAAAAGGCTCAGGATTATGTGGAAAGAGGCCTCAGTTATCCTGTTATGCGCGTCAGTGGCAGCAACGAGATTGTGATGGTGTTTGCTTCCGCCTCCAGTTTCAACGGTTGGGACAAGAGCCCGTCACGCGAAGGCAAGGATGCCGCCGCTTTGGTGGAACAGACCTTGAATCAAGCCAAAGCCAAGAGCTACGCCAGCCTGCTCAAAGCCCACCAGAACGACTACAAAGCCTTGTTCAACCGCGTTTCGCTGACGATGCCCGCCACCGACGAACAGAAAGCCCTTCCCACCGATGAACGTATCTGCCGCTTCTACGACCAATACGACCAAGGCCTGGTGGCTCTGATGTTCCAGTTCGGCCGTTACCTGATGATCAGCGCCTCGCGTCCCGGCGGTCAGCCGATGAACCTGCAAGGTATCTGGAACGAGAAGGTGATGCCTTCGTGGAACTGCGGTTACACACTCAACATCAATGCCGAAATGAACTACTGGCCCGCCGAGAGCGCCAACCTGAGCGAGTGTGCCCAGCCTTTCTTCCAGATGATCAAAGAACTGGCCGTTTCCGGCCACAAGACAGCCGCCACCATGTACGGACGCAACGGCTGGGTGGCCCATCACAATACCTCCATCTGGCGTGAGACGCATCCCAACGACGGTACACCGACTTCTTCGTACTGGCCCATGGCCAGCGCCTGGCTCAGCAGTCATTTCTGGGAGCATTATCTTTACACCGGCGACCTCGCCTTCCTCGAAAAGGAAGCCTATCCCATCATGAAGGGTGCCGCCGAATTCTTCACCGACTGGCTGGTGGACAACGGTCAGCAACAGGCCGGCAAAGTCCCTGCCGGAAGTTCATTGAAGGAAAAGAGCTGGTTGGTCACCCCGGTCAGCAATTCGCCGGAGAATTCTTTCATTGTGCCCGGTCCGGGACGTGACGAGCGCGGCCGTCCGCTCAAATCGGCCATCAGCATGGGCAGCACCATGGATATGAGCCTTATCCGCGAGCTTTTCACCCACGTCATCGCCGCCAGCGAGATTCTTGGTCAGGACGAGGAATTCCGCGCCCACCTTCAATCGCAGCTCGACAATCTGCTTCCCTTCCAAATCGGTTCCCGTGGACAGCTTCAGGAATGGCAGCAGGATTTCGGAGAGACCGAGCCGCACCACCGTCATGTGTCGCATCTCTACGGTCTTTACCCCGGCGACCAGATCCGTTACGATGAGAATCCCGAACTGTTCCAAGCCTGTATCCGCACGCTCGAACTCCGTGGCGATGAGGCAACGGGTTGGTCGATGGGCTGGAAAATCAATCTCTGGGCCCGTCTGTTGGACGGCAACCATGCCAACCGCATCGTCAAAAGTCTGTTCAATCCGGTCGGATTCGGCACGCGCAAGACTTCGGGCGGCGGCATTTATCCCAATATGTTCGATGCCCATCCGCCATTCCAGATTGACGGCAACTTCGGATACACCGCCGGCATCATCGAAATGCTGATGCAAAGCCACGCCGGTTTCATCCAACTTCTGCCCGCCCTGCCCGACGATTGGACCGAAGGCAGCATCAAGGGTATCCGTGCCCGCGGCGGTTTCGTCATCGACCTTTCCTGGAAGGACGGTCAGCTGACCAAAGCCACGATTCTTTCGGAGAACGGCGGCAACTGCCGTCTGCGTACCGCTCAACCGGTCAAAGTCAAAGGTGCACGCAAGGTCAAAGCCGCCAAGGGTGAGAACCCCAATCCGGTCTTCCGTCCGACCGAAGTCAACGGTTATCTGATGAACGAGCAGGCCCGTCTCGCCGGTCTGCCTTCTCATGAGAGCTACACCATCGACTTCCCCACCGAAAAAGGCAAGCGTTACGAAATCACGTTGAAATAATAGAACCTGTTTTACCGACACTTCCACGTCCCGGCATTCACCAGAATACCGGGACGTATTGTTTTCTGTATAAAAATAACTGCGGCGCATCAGATTTTCCATGAAATATTTATCTTTGCGACGAACAACAGACACTATGGACAACCGTGTGAAGCTTTACAAGCGATCGGAAGGCATCAGCCATTTCATCGATCCGAAATTTCTGCCCGAAGGCCAAAACGAGTACTATCTGAGGAATCAACAGACCTCGGTTCCAGAAGGCGGATGGAGACATTTGCGCTCCCACGAGATTGAGCGCCTGGTCAAAAACAACAATACTGCCGAAAG
>JAZRWU010000170.1:0-3057 GCA_045599885.1 Bacteroidales bacterium
ATGCCGGTATCGCCGCCGCTCGCCAGGTAGTGGATTATCTCAAGAACGGTAACCAACGTTTCCGCGTCAATAAATAAGAAACTGTTTTCTGGAAAAGTGCGTACTGCGCTGTAACAGAATGTAATAGCATATTTTATGGCAAAAGTTAAACCTTTCAGAGGTTGGAGACCACCTGTCGATTCAGTCGAGCAGGTGGTTTCGCGTCCTTATGACGTCCTCAATTCGCAAGAAGCCCGTGTAGAAGCCGGCGACAACGAAAAATCGCTGTATCATATCATCAAACCCGAAATCGATTTCCCCGAAGGAACCGACGAACACGATCCGAGAGTCTATGACAAGGCGGTTGAGAATTTCAACAAGTTCCGTCGCAACGGATGGCTCTGTCAGGACGAGAAGGAAATGTATTACATCTATGCCCAAACGATGAACGGCCGCACTCAATACGGTTTGGTGGTCTGTGCCAACGTGGAGGATTATATGACGGGTGTCATTAAAAAACACGAATTGACCCGCCGCGACAAGGAAGAAGACCGGATGAAGCATGTCCGCATCAACAGCGCCAACATCGAACCGGTGTTCTTCGCCTATCCTGCCAACGCCACGCTCGACGCTCTGGTGGCCCGATATACTGCTGGTGAACCCGAATACGATTTTGTGGCACCTGACGGCTTCGGACATCATTTCTGGCTGATTGACAAAGACGAGGACATCGCTACTGTCACGGCTTGTTTTGAGTCTATGCCGGCTATGTATATCGCTGACGGTCATCATCGTACCGCCGCCGCCGCTCTCGTCGGCAACGAACGTCGTCTGGCCAATCCCAATCATCGCGGTGATGAGGAATACAATTATTTCCTCGCCGTCTGCTTCCCCGATAACCAACTGAATATCATCGATTACAACCGCGTGGTCAAAGATCTCAACGGAATGTCGGCGGCTGCTTTCCTCGAAGCTCTTCAAGAGAATTTTGAAGTGGAAGACAAGGGCGAGTCCGTTTATCGTCCCAATGCCCTGCACAATTTCTCTCTTTATCTGGAAGGCCGTTGGTATTCCCTGACCGCCAAAGCCGGCTGTTACGACGACAACGACCCGATTGGTGTGCTCGATGTGACGGTATCTTCCAATCTTATCTTGGATAAACTTCTTGGAATCAAAGATTTACGCAGCGATAAGCGTATTGATTTCGTCGGCGGTATCCGAGGATTGGGCGAATTGAAACGCCGCGTGGATTCGGGTGAGATGAAAGTGGCTTTGGCCTTGTATCCTGTCTCGATGAAGCAATTGATAGACATTGCCGACAGCGGTAACATCATGCCTCCTAAAACCACCTGGTTTGAACCCAAATTGCGTTCGGGCCTGGTAATCCATACTTTCTGATAAGTGTCAGAAGCCTTCCGCCCGAAATCCGACGGAAGGCTTTTTTTATGTTATACATCCAGATGTCCGACCTCTTTAAGACTTTGTCCGGTCCTTCCGAAGGTTTATACAAGGAAAAAGGCAGTAAATTTCTGTCTTTTGCCTATCCTGTGACTACGGTGGAGGAGGCCATGGCCAAGGTGGAGGAAATCCGCAAACGCTATCACGATGCCCGTCACGCTTGTTATGCCTATTCTGTTGGCGTAGAGCAGCCGCAGACCCGTGCCAACGACGATGGAGAGCCTTCTGGAACGGCTGGAAAGCCTATTCTGGGGCAGATACGCAGTTTCGGTCTGGATAATGTCGTCATTGTCGTGGTAAGGTATTTCGGCGGCATACTGCTCGGTACGGGAGGTCTGACCGTGGCATACAAAACAGCGGCTGCAGAGGCTCTTGCGGCGGGAGAAAAGGTGGAGAAGACTTTGGAGTGTGATTTGTGTCTCGAATGTGATTATCTTTGCCTCAACGATGTCATGAAGATAGCCAAAGAACAGAATCTCACCTTATTGAATCCGGTGTATGACCAGATTTGCCGCATGACACTCCGTTGTCCCAAAAGTAGGGTGGAGGCTTTGCGTCTGCGTCTTGAGAAAATCGAATCCTTGCGCTTGTTGGAATCCTGAGGAACGGCACAGATTTTGATAACAGAGAATCTGTCCCAATGAATACGAATATGAAGCTCGAAAAAAACATATTGATCAAGAACAAAAAGGCTTGGTTCGATTATATCATCACCGAGAATTTCACGGCCGGTATTGTCCTGACGGGAACGGAAATCAAGTCGTTGCGGCTCGGAAAAGCTTCCTTGTCAGACAGTTACGCTATTTTTATCGGTAATGAACTATGGGCCAAAGGAACGCAGATATCGGCATACGAGAACGGAACGTACAACAATCACCATCCCAAACGTGACCGGAAACTGCTCCTGACCCGTCGCGAACTTCATAAAATCGAACGGCTCACCAAAGAAACCGGCTACACCATCATCCCGCTCAAGCTTTTTATCAACGGACACGGCTGGGCCAAGATGGAAATCGGCATTGCCAAGGGCAAGAAAGCCTACGACAAGCGTGAGTCATTGCGTGAAAAGGACGACCTCCGGATGATGGACCGTACCTACAAATCACATATCCGTTGAATCGGCATCGGGTTTCATGTGGAAAAATTAAACCGGGTGGCCGACATTTGTCAGCCACCCGGTTTTCTGCTTCCTGCCTGGACGCCGCCCTCGGCAAGAAACCAAGGGTGATAAAACAGCTTATTTCACGCAAATGCCGACGGTTTTGTGGCCTTGGCTGCCTTCCGCATCGGTCAATTGCAGTTGGAGATAGGCGATTCCCCGATAATCTTTTGCGGCATTGAATTTCAGACTCTGCCCTTGGATTTCAAACGTTCCGGCTTTCGCATCGCTGATTTCGGCGGAAATCTGACCGTCCTTGGCATAACCGGCAAAATAGGGCTGGAGATCAAGGGCAATCTGGCCGCCTTCTGCCAATTCAAAATGCGGATGAGACATCCATTCCAAGAAGTCTTCGAGTACCGTATAGCCATCGTGGTCGGGATCGGCATTGGCATCGCTGAAATCACCGGCGGCCGATTTGGGATTGCTTCCGTAGAGATTCTCCCACCAGTCGGGCAGGC
>JAZRWU010000171.1:0-5641 GCA_045599885.1 Bacteroidales bacterium
TTATTCCCAACAGGAAAGTCTCACGGTTGCCTTCGGTGATGCCGAATTTTCGGAGCAACTTCGGTGAAATCTCGCCGGTCTGCTCATAGGCTTCCAGAATGTCGGCTCCACTGGAGAGTTTGCAACCGAATTGCCCGGCAAACACTTGGCTCCAATAGGCAATTTCCTCTTCACGATTGCGCTCGTCATTCCAGGAATAACGTCCCCAGGCTTCGTACCAGACGTGGTCGCGGTCCATTTCGAGCAGACGGCTGCCGTCAGCCAATTTGTCGGCGCTGTATGGCCAATCCCAATAGGAGGCTTGCGGAAACAGGTGCAGGCCGTTGGCTCCGTGGACATTATGCATGGCTTGAACACTCTTTTGGATGAAATCGGGCGAACCGTAACGGAAAGGTTCCAAGTTGGCCAGAATATGGACGTTGGAAATATGAACGGAACCCAGGGCGCTCAGGCCGCGATGAGTCTCTGTCCATGGACCACGGGGCTCGTAGGTGCAGAGCGATTCCCCGTTGTATTTGTTCATCGTGTAGAGGTTATGGTAGATAGGCAGGGCGGCATCCATCACCAACTTGCAATTGGTGTCGTGGGCGCGGAGGACGATAGGCGGTTCTTCATTATTGCCCAATTTGGCGAGACCGTCTTTCACGCCGGGAAGAATGGTGTTGGTGAACCAGTTGACATCGTCATCGACGGTGTTCATCGCTTCGCCGAGCGTGACCAGCAGACCTACGTGCGGATAATTCTCGATGAAAGCGGCAATGGATTTGCGGGTGTAGTCTTCGAGTAGCGGAGTGATTTCGACCTGACGGTTTTGGGTCGGAATGCCGTGATATTCAGCAAAAGGCTTGGAAACGATAATGTTGTAGAACATTTGAATTATCCAGATACCTCGCTTGTCGGCTTCTTCGGTCAGGAAGCTGAACATCTCCTGGTTTTTCTTGAAATCCTCATCGCTGACTTCCACGGCATAAGGATAATCCTCCAATTTGACCAGAGAGGCGAAAGGATGGCCGTTCCAGAGATACACAGAGTTCATTCTTTGTTCGACCAGCATGTCGAGGTATTGGATCCAAAGTTCCTTGTCGTAGAACCAAGGGAAGATTTCCTCGGTGTACGGATACTCGTAAACTGTTCTTCCGGGAAGATAATAAGGTTTCTGCATACCGATACAGGTTCCGCGCAACACCATTTTGGGGGCATCGGAGAAATCGAATCCGGCGGCGAATTTCTCCCCTTTTTTGATTCTTTCAGCCACTTCCAGACAGCCGTACAAGGCACCGCTGGCATCGGCTCCGCAGATATACAGGTTCTTGCCGTCGGGGCAGAGCAGACGGAAACCTTCCTTTTGGGTGGGATATCCGGACGCTTGGAGCAGGTTCTTCTCTTGCAGCAATTTTCCGAACGCCTCCTCTTGGCAGACTCCTACGCTGATACAGAGACCGGCTTGAGACTCAGAGGTCGCCAAACAGTATTTGGCATTGTCATCCAGAGCGGATTTCAGTTTCTCGGAACCGTAAACAGCCCGCTCACAATTAGAATCGCTCACCCAGATATGGACGGCTTCCTTGCTGCAGGCCGACCAGACCAATGAGGTCATCATCAACAGGATCAATAATCGTAGTGATTTCATAATGAATAATTTATAATTAAATGGTAAACGGTTGCCATAATACTGTCAATCTAAGAAGCTGTTTAAATATCTTACAACAAAAATATTATCACTCAAAAAAAATCTCGAAACAAATTTAGAACCTGTTTTGAAATGATTTCCCTATCAAATCATCGGAATAATAGTGTCACAAAAATATTTTTGAAAGAATTCAAAACAGGTTCTTAAACAGCTTCTAAATATTTTCTCATTTCATCGTAAAGGAATTGGACTTCGGGTCCGATGACAATCTGAAGCAGACGGTCGGCGGGGCGGATCAGACCCCGGACACCGCTTTGCCGTATGTCATCCTCCGACACGGCATCGTCAGATTTGACTTCTATTCTCAGACGCGATACACAATGGTCGAAAGAAACGATATTTTCCGGACCGCCCAAGGCTTTCATCAATCGCCCGGCCAGCCCGGAATATTTGTCTCCTGTCGCGGAAACTTTCTTCCCTTTGGAAAGACCGTCCTCCTGATCGTCTCTGCCGGGGGTCTTCAGATCGAACCTGACGATAATCCAGCGGAACACGAAATAGAATACCACCGCAGCGACCGCTCCGACAGCCAGCAGTCTTTCGGGATGCAGCGCCATGGCCGCCTTGAAGCTCAGAAGATAATCCACCAGACCGGCACTGAAGTTAAATCCCGCCCGCATCGGCAGTGCCGCTACGATACCGGCTGTCAGACCGCAAAGCAGAGCATAAACGAGATAGAGCGCGGGTGCCACGAACATGAAGGAAAACTCCATAGGCTCCGTGACTCCGGTCAGACAGGAACTCAATGCCGCCGTTATCAGCAAACCTTTGATTTCCGGTCGTCTTTCTTTGGGTGTCGTGTGATAGAATGCCAGAGCGACGGCCGGTAAGGCGAACATCATAATCGGGAAAAATCCGCTCATATACTGCCCGGTCACGCCCAATTCGCCTGTGCCGTCCCAAAAGCGGGCGAGGTCGTTGATGCCGGCCAGATCGAACCAGAACACCTGATTGAGCGCATGATGCAGGCCGAGCGGAATCAGCAGTCGGTTGAAGAAGACATAAAGTCCGGCTCCGACGGCTCCCAACGACAGAATGCCGGTGCCCAGCGCGGTCAGCAGATGGAACAGCAAGGGCCAGACAAACATCAGGACGAGGGCGGCCAGACACGCAAGCGCCGCTGACACGATGGCCACGCAGCGTTTTCCGCTGAAAAACGAGATGTATTCCGACAAATGGGTGTCTTTGAAGCGGTTGTAGGAAAAGGCACCGATGCAGCCCGCTAAGATGGATGTAAAGACGTTTTCTATTTTGGAAAAGGCCAGATCGGCTTCCTGCCCGCTCAAACGGCAGACCGATTCGGGTTTGAGCAGCTGGGTGATGACGAGCCAGGCCACCAGCCCGGCTAATGCAGCCGTACCGTTCTGGTCGTTGGACATACCGATGGCGATACCGACGGCAAACAGCAGGGGAATGAAATCAATGATGGCCAAGCCGGAAATCTGCAGGAAGGAGGCCACGCTGCTGTCAGGAAAATAAGAACTGATCCAATAACCGATGCCAATCAGGATACCGGCCACCGGAAGACAGGCGACAGGAAGCATCAGGGATTTTCCCAAACGTTGTAAAAAGGACATCATGATTTTCGGTGATAACAGTGGTGACGTATTAGCCATTGACGCAGGGAGGGAAGATAGACGGGAGAAACCGAAAAACTCCGATATCCCCATTCGAGCAAAGAGGCGGTGGCTTCCGGCATACGGGCCAGTTCGCCGCAAAGACTCAGCTTTTTATGATGTTCCCGGGCTGTTTCGGCTATCCGGCGGAGCAGCAAGGCCACGGCTGGGTGAAATTCATTGAGACTGCGCCCCAAAACGGCATTCTCCCGGTCGGCGGCTAAGGTGTATTGCGTCAGGTCGTTGCTCCCCACACAGAAGAAATCGGCCTCTTCTGCCCAGTCTCCGCAGAGCAGGGCGGCGGCCGGAGTCTCAATCATAATGCCGGTCTCGATTTCCCCGAAGGCGATGCCTTGCCGGGAAAGTTCCTCTCTGACGGCTGCGGCGCTTTGTTTGGCCTGGCGGATTTCCTCCAGAGAACTGACCATAGGAAACATCATGGCCAAAGGACCGTAGGCGGAGGCCCGGTAGATGGCTCTCAATTGGGTGTGGAACCATTCGGGATGCAGCAGGCTGTAGCGGATTCCCCGTATTCCGAGAGCAGGATTGGGTTCCTCGTCTCTTGGAAGGCAGGCCGCCTGTTTGTCGCTGCCCAAATCGAGAGTCCGGATGACGCAGCGTCGTCCTTTCATGGCGAGAACGGCATTCCGGTATTCCTGAAACAATTCTTCCTCAGTGGGCTGGGTTTCTCTTCCGATATAGGAAAATTCGCTGCGGAGCAGACCGATGCCGTCACTGTCGGAACCGGCCTCTGGGTGCTGGCTGAAATAACCGCCGTCTATGTTGAGAAGCAATTGAATATCTTCACCCTGATAGCAGAATTTTTCTGGAAGGGGAATCTCCTCTATGTTATGGGAAGAGTTTCGGAAACCGGAACGGGCGGCTTCGGAAAAACGGCAGAACTGCTCCGCATCGGGATCCAGGACAATCCGTCCGTCATCGGATACGCAGACCGTCAAACCGTTCCATTCATCCTTCAGCTCAATCTGCGGGCAGCAGACCAAAGGAATGCCGGCTTGGGCACAAAGTATCGCCAGATGGGAACGGACAGAACCTTCGCGCACCAGAATACCGGCCGGCTGTGCGCTTTCCACTTCCGCGAAACGGCTGGGCAGCAGGCGTTCGTAAAACAAAACCGAACCTTGGACGACGGCAGGTCTGTCGGAAGTGGAGCTGTTGCCGCTCAGGTGCTTTTGCCATTGCTCAAGCAGGCGGGAGGACACATCCCTTATATCTTGGGCTTTGCTCTTGAAAACGGGGTCGTCCATCGAAAGAAACAAGGCTGCGTATTCCTCACTGCTTTCCAGCACGGCCTGAAAGACACTCTTGTGGTCCAGAAGGATTCTGTGGCGTATGGAATCTTGAAAATCTGCGTCTTCAAGCATCATGACCTGGGCTTCCAATATCTCCCTTCCTTCCTCACTGCGTGCTTCCGATGCCAGATGTTGCAGCTCATGAACCGTATTTTCAAGGCTTTGAGCGTATTCTTCTATTCTTCCTTCTGGCGAATCCGGTTCTTGCGGACGTCCTGGCGGAAGACTCTCCCTGTGCCTCATCACTTGAAGACAGCCGGAAAAGGCGCCGGGATTCAGAACGATGCCTTGATACTCTAACATACTATGGTCAAAATAATATTCTTACCGTGGACAACCGGACCTTCGCCTTCCGTTTTGATTTCTTTGAATGGCTCCGCATTACAGACAACGACGGGAATAACCGTATCAAAGCCATTCTCCCGTATTTTTTCCTCTTCGAAGGTTATCAGCGGGGCACCGGCCTCAACGCGCATTCCCTCCTGAACCCAGGATCTGAAACCCTCACCTTTGAGTTTGACCGTGTCTAAACCTATGTGTATCAATATTTCTGCCTGGTTATCGCAAGTCAGCACCACGGCATGCCTGCTTTCTGAAATATGGCTGATCAGAGCAGGGCAGGGGGCATAAACGGTCACTTCGGGAGCAGGTGACGGTTGAATGGCGATGCCGGGTCCGAGCATCCCTTCGCGGAAGGCGGCGTCAGACAGCTTGGACAGAGCTGATGCCTGACCGTCCACGACGGATACCAAGGTCAGTTTTTTGTGGAACAATGACATGACGGAAAATAATTTAGCGGTGAAGATACTCCCAAGGCTCTTCGAGTCCGGCTTTGAGGCGGATGCTGTCGGCCACCATCGGACCGTTGTTGTCCCAAACATTCATACCGGGCTGGTTCTGTCCGAACTTCTCCTCGCTGCACCAGTTGTCGCGGATGGTCATCCAAGAGGACGCTTCATCCAGATATATGTAGTGACCTTGGGTTTTGTCGTGGACGTAATCGGGATGATAGATGTCGTGGA
>JAZRWU010000172.1:0-13067 GCA_045599885.1 Bacteroidales bacterium
TTGACCGGAGAACCGTTGAACGTAATGTGGTCGATTTGGCCCATCGTGGCGAGCGAATCCATGCCCACCGTGACAAACTTGTTGTGCCACATAAGGATACGTTCTCCATCATAAAGATTGGAAGGGGAAATGCAGATATCCGTCACATGAGAGTTGGCGATATAGGCGGCATCTTCTTCGGGTTGGACAAAATCGCCGTCCTCCACCACCAGCAAGGTGTGAAGTTGAGCTTTTTCCTTCAAGGTTTCGAAAACGCCGTTGGTATTGAGGAATTCGTACATACGACCCACATGGGCGCGCATATACTCTTCGGAACTTTCGTTAACCATCACCACCTGCTCATTGCTGACTTCGGTCTCGGAAGTATAATAATGATCCTTCCACTGGCTGTCCTCGCAGGCCGTCATAAGGAACAGACCTGCCACAGCCACACTGAATATAATCCTGGTTTTCATAGCGCTCATTCTATCGGGGTGAATATTATGCAGTCGAACTGCAGACTGAATTTACTGTTGGTGCTGGCAGAAGGATCCATCACGACAAATTTGAATTCGTGATTGCCGGTCTGCTCAAACTCAACTTCATCGTAGAGCGTGGCGGAATACACACCCGCCGAATTCTTGCCGACGGTGGTGTATGGCGTGGTGCTCTTGACATACTGGTCACCGTCAATGCTCATCTTGATCATGCCGCCGTTGCCGTCTGACATCTGACGCATATAGTTGTGGTCACTCAGATAGACGAACTGGACTTCGACTTTGTATTTGCCGCTGACGATGGTCGGAGTGCGCATCGAGACAGAACCCATGTAGCCGAGATTGAAAGCGACACGGTCGTAATGATTGCATTCCTTCAGATTCTTCTTGCAGGTGACATAGGTCACATAGGCATACGTGGTTCCTCCCACACCCGATTCCGAAGGCGTATATTCATAGGCACCGCAGTTGGAGATATCCACTTTCTTTTCCGAGGAGACCGGTTCTTTGGGCTGATAATCGGCCGCCCCCACTTTGTTGCGGACTTCGGGATAATCGGCCAGATCCCAGACCACGGTCGAGGGAACCGGTTCCCAGACAGGCATCATCGCATCGATTTCATGGAAATATCCGTTCTTGCAGCGGATGTCGCAGCCGGATTCCACAAAGCGGGTCGAGCCGTTTTCGCTGTCCAGAAGGTTCAGCGTCCAGATGCCCTGCAGTGTATCGGCCGTAATCATCACCACCTGATTGTAGGCGCAGGTCTCCCAAATGCGGCTGGTATCGCTGCCGGTATTGTGCAGATCGTCCAGAGTATAAGCGCTCTTCAGGATATGATAGGCCACAAACTCATTGAGCGCATTCTCGGCCGATGTGTAGTCGCTGCCCGCTCCCAATTTGGAAGCCAGTCCTTCGAGAGAACTGATGTTGTGCTTGCGGAAAGCCTCGTCGCTGACAGCCAGCAGGGTATAGGCACGGCGGTTGATTTCATACCCTCCCGTAGGCAGAGGCAGGGTGTCGTAGGACGTGGTGAGATTCTTGTCCCAGCCGGTAGCCTCAACGGCGGCCTTCATCAGCGAATAGCGATCGTTTTCACAAAGACGGTCATACACCGTTTCCACCAGAGGCGTCATCACAGCATCGATGTAATACATCAGGGCGTTGTAGGCATGGACACCCGACTCGATGGTATGGGCGACACCGCCGAAAATAAACTGACCGGCGTTGTCCGGGTCAATCTCGACGCTGAACATATCGTCGTTGAGATTGCTCAGTTCCGACTGGAGCTGCATATTCTCCACCTTGATGGAGTCGAGCACGGTATGATGCAGAATCAAGGCGCGGGCATAGTCCTTACCCAACTGCTGGATGCTGTCCACAGAACGCGAGGCGTAAAACGCGCGGACGGCATCGTTGTCGGGAGCCAGCACAGTGAAAGCCTGCGTGGCCTGGTTCAAGGCGTTATAAAGATCGGAATAGCGCAATACTTTGACCCATTCCGAGAAATTTTCGTCGGCAGCGAGAGTATTCGAGGCTGGATTGTCGTCGAATATCTGATATACGCTGTTCAACTTCTCGTCTTCGCACGAGCAGCACAGTACGAGCGCAGCGGCGACAGACAAGCAAAAAGTCCAAATACGATAGGTTTTCATAAGGCTTCCTCTTTATTTGGTCGTTGAATAATAAGAATTCTGTTCGAGGTTGGAATTGACGTTGATTTCGCTGTAAGGAATAGGCATGAACCAAGCGTTCTCATCGTTCAAAACCGATTTGATCCATTCGTCTTTGGTCGTCTGGTTACTCTCAAGGACTTGATTGATGAATTCGGTCTTGTAACTTCCGTCCCCATGGTCGTAACGGGCCCGGCGGAGCAGATGGTACCACTGCTTTCCCTCACCGAGGAACTCCATCGTCCATTCGTTCATCACCGCATTGAGCATTTCCAACTCATCGGTTTCTTCCGGATTGATTTCCAAAGGATAGAGACAGGCGCGGTCACGGAGCTGGTTGATCAGATCCAGAGCCGTTCTCCAGGCATCGGTGCCGCCTTTCATAATCAGAGCCTCTGCTTTGATGAGCATCAGGTCGGGAACGCGGTAGAGGCAGAAATTGGCATCTTCCGTAGCGCGGGTGTTGCCCAAATCGATGATATCGGTGCCTTTGTATTTCCAGAGATAAAAATTGGTGGCCGTGGCATATTTGGTCTGATCGGCGACATCCGAAACGAACGAAGCGAAAAGCATACGTCCGACACGGCCTTCGGTATCCATGTTCTCGGCCTTGGAACGGGCCATCGCCTCATCGGTTTCTTTGATGAGCATCGCTCTGGCATAATCCGTAAACTTGAGCGTCGAGGAACTGGTTACCGAGAAGAACTTGCCGAAACCGTTGGATTGGGAGAGATTCTGTTCCCAGTTCAGTTCCAGAATGCTTTCGTTGGAATTGCCAGGATAGAAAATCTCATACCATTGCGTCGTGTTCAGAATCAGACGCGGGCGGAAAGAAGTATCGCCTTCGGGGGCATCCAGAATATAGTTGCAATAGGTGATGGCTTCGTCATAATCGTGGTTCCAAAGACAGGCATCGGCCATCAAGGCATAGAGAGCCCATTTCGTGGCGCGGCCCTTGGTCTGCCAGTTGTAGCCGTCGGTGTCTTCATAGACATCTTTGGCGGCACCGGTGTTGAGGGCATCGGTCACGTCCTTCTTGATCTGGGCGATGATTTCGGCTTCGGTCGATTTCGGGGTCATGTAGTCGGCATCGTCGTTGACGAAAGCTTCGATGACCAGAGGGACCTCGCGGTAGTTCTTGACCAGAATCAAATAGCAATAAGCGCGAAGGAAATAAGCCTCGCACAAATGCGCATTCATCACACTGGTATAATAGGTATCGTCCTCCGTCATGACCGAGGGGGCATATTTGAGCACGGAGTTGGCCATACCGATGACTTTGTAGAGAGATGCGTAGGAACAGACTCCGCTCGATGGAGTCAGGTTGAAGTTCTGAAGCTGCGCATGTCCGCCGTCGGAGGAATAAAGCATACCCCCGCGGACCTCACCCCAAACCAGAAGATTGGGCACCGCTTCACGGAGATAATAGTAACCCGAAGTCACCACGGCCTCCACATCTTCTTTCGTTTTCCAATAATTGTCGGTCACCTGCTCGTTGTTGGGCAGGATGTCAAGCCAGTCGTTGCAGGACGGCAAAGCGGTGATCATCACCGTTACGATGGAAACAAGTCCTAAAATTCTATGTATTTTCATATCCCGTCCTCCTTAGAAATTAAGATTGATACCGAATGCCAGTCGTTTGGTGACCGGAGTGGAGGCACCGTCCTTGACGAGAGCCGTAGCCGATGTCGGAATGCTGACCTCAGGATCCTGACCGTTGTAATGGGTCCAGGTGAGCAAGTCGTAACCCGTACAGAAAATGTTCATCGAATTGATTTTCCAACGTTTGAGCAACTCTTTGGGGAGATGGTACGACAGTGAGAGATTCTTCAGACGGACAAAGGAGGCGTCTTCGACGAAACGGTCACTACCCAGATAGTTGTAACCCATGCCGTAGAGAGCGCGGGGGATATCGGTGGAAGCGGCATCGCCTTCACTGCGCCAGCGGCTCAGCACGGCCGTACTCTGGTTGTTGGTTCCGTACATGCTTTCCAAATCCATACGGGCCTGATTGATAACCTTCTGACCGACACGGTCGTAGAAGAATGCCGTCAATGACCAGGCCTTGTAGCGGAGCGTGAATCCGGCACCTCCCGTGAATTTAGGATTGGAATTGCCGAGATAGACGATATCGTACTCATTGATGACACCGTCGTGGTTGATGTCGGCATAGCGGGCATCGCCGGGGAAGACAGTCGTATTACCGTTCTTCATCACAATGGGATTGCCTTTGTAATCGTACATGATGGAGTTTTCGGCATCGCGCGCATAGGTATCCTGCAGGTTGTCATAGACTCCGAGATAACGATAGCCGTAGAACGAACCAATCGGGTCACCCTCAATCACGCGAACAGCATAGTTGCCGTTGCCGAAGGTGTAGTTTTCTTCCTGCATGGTCATCGGAAGTTTTTCCACCTTATTGTCGTTGTGGGCGATGTTGAAATTGAAGTTGAGCGTCCAGTCCTTGTTTTTGATGGCATCGTAGGTGATGCGGAACTCGTAACCCCGGTTGCTCAGCTCACCGCTGTTGTAATATTTGATGGTGGCGAAACTGGTCGAGGTAGGAATGCTCACGTTGCTCAACAACAAATCGTTGGTGTATTTGTAATAATAATCGAAGGTCATTCCGAGTTTATCGAAAAGACGAAGGTCGAAACCGTAGTTCCATTCCTTGGAAGTTTCCCATTTCAGACGGTCCAACTGGATACGCACCGGATAGATGGCGGGCAGAGTCATGTAATTGCCCAACGACTGATAGGCACCCAGATAGAGCGAAGAACCGGAAGGCGCGTTACCGCTCCAACCCAGACCGACACGCAACTTGCCTTCGGTGAGCCATGGATTATCCATATCGCGGAACCAGGGTTCTTCGTGGGCGTTCCAGGCGAGACCGAATGCCGGGAAGGAGCCGAAGCGGTTGCTCTTACCCATTGCCGAGTTGCCTTCGCGGTTCATCGTCGCCTTGAAGACATAACGGCGGTCATAGGTATAGACCACTTGACCTGTTCCACGGATGCTGCGTACTTGGGAATAACCCGAACCGATACCGCTGACCACGCTGCCGGCGACAGGATCGCTCAGACTCGGCGAGGCGTTGCCGCTCGTGGAACTCGAATAACTGTAGTTCTCCGTCTGGGCGACGTTGGCCAAAGCCGTGGCCACAATCGAGTGAACGCCGGCGAAGGTCCGGTTGAACAACAGTTTATGCTCTGTCTGCAGCGTCATGTTGTCGGAAAGGGCATCGGTGCTCTGGTTGGCATATTTGCTGGTCCACAGCACACCGGTGGCCTCCTGGGGAATGAACTGACGGTTCTTGGTCGTACGCATGTTCATGGAGACGTAGCCCTTGTAGGTCAGGCTGAAGGGGAACTGATACTGAGCGTTCAGCGTCATTTTCTCGTCACGGCGCACATTCTTGTTGAAACCCATATCGGCCATGGCGACCGGATTGTAATGGCTGCTTCCGTTGAAGGCGCCCTGGAAATCTTCTTCCTGACGGCTGAAATAGGTGGGAAGTTCTTCGCCGGTGACGTCATCGATGTAATACGGGCTCTTGTTGGGCATCTTGCGCTGAGCCTCGCTGCGGAGCGACGAAAGTGCGGCGGCGTCCTGATTGTTCTGCGTGAACGTGAATTCGGTATTGACCATCAGACGATCGCTGAAGTCGTAACGGATGTTGAATGCGGTGTTGAAACGCTTCAAAGCCGTTCCGACCGTGGTACCCATTTCGTTGAGATAGCCCAGCGAATAACGGTAGGTGGCTTTGTCACCGCCTCCCGAGAGCGAGAAACTGTTGTCGGTGGTGTATGCCTGCTGGCGGACATAATCCAGCCATTTGGTATCGACGTTGTATTCATCGAAATACTGCCAGCCCTTGACGTAGTTGATGTCGTAGGTGTTGAACAGCAGGTCAAGTTCGTTGGCGGCGTTGCTCAAGCCCTTGGCGTTGGCGGCGTTCCAGATAGCGTCCTGCATCAGGGCGACATACTGATTACCGCTGAGAAGTGGAATGGGATCCGGCTCGAACTTGGTCGTGAATTTGGTGTTGAAACCGAAATTGGTCTTGCCTTTGGCGCCTTTCTTGGTATTGATCAGGAGCACGCCGTTGGCACCTTTGGTTCCGTAGATAGCCGTTGCCGAAGCATCTTTCAACACCTCAATCGACTCAATGTCGTTGGGCGCGATGTTGAGCAGAGAACCGAAGTCCTCCTCGTTGGCGGTGGCGAAATTGAAGTCGTCGTTGATTTCGGTATTGTACGGAATGCCGTTGACCACAATCAGCGGTTCCGATGAAGCGTTCAGTGAATTGACACCACGGATACGGATGGCGCTGCGGGCACCCGGATCACCGCCGACCACGATATCGACACCGGCCAACTGTCCCTGCAGGGCCTCCACAATATCGGAAACCGGCGTGGTCTCCACAATTTCAGACATTTCAATACGTTGGGTGGAAGCCGTCTGTTCGGTGAAGGAAATGCCCATTTCGTCCCGCTCCACTTTCTTGGCCACCACCTGGACTTCGCTCAATTCCTTGGAATCCGATTCCATCGTCACGTTCAGGACTTTCTGTCCGGTGTAATCAATGGTTATCGTCTTCATGCCGAGATAGGAGAAGCGGATGCGCGGATGCTTTTCGTATGCCGGGATGACAATACTGTAATTACCGTCAAGATTGGTGATCACACCCTGGAGATAACGGTTGGCCGAACTGACAACCACAACGTTGGCGCCATAGATAGGCTCCTTGTTTCCGTCGAATATCTCGGTGACGTTACCTGTCAGGACGGTATTCTGTGCCGCCAGCCCAGTCCAGGCAGCGAGCATACACCATACGGTGAGTATAAATCTGTATCTTTTCATAAAGCTCATCGTTATCGCAGAATATCGTTAATCAAATGGAAAGCTCCGTCGCTGTAGGCAAAAGGCAGAGAGTGATACTTCTCTGTCATATAGAGCGATGCGGGAGCGCCTTGTTTTCCGTCCCTGTCGATTAAACTGACGTAGAGGGTAGCTCCGTCATCCGCAATGCAGAGACGGTTGGTGCCCGAAGTGTCGAACGTACCGGACAATCCGCTGCCGGGATAGGGATACACGTTGAACGGAGTCAAATCGCTGGTGATGAAATAACTCCTCAGATAATTGGCCAGCGTGGCCTTGGTCGGCGAACCGCTCAGGACGAACTTGTCGCTGACCGAACATTTCTCACAACCGGGAATTTCCTTGATATGGTCGCGGATGGCTTCGTTGGTCGGGATGAAGGCAATGAAGCGGGCGTCAGCCATAATCAACTTAAGCACCTGGTCTTCAATCAATCCGGCCTTGTTGAGCAATTGGGAGAACAGATAATACGGATAAGTGTTGTCGTTGCAGACCGCAATCGTATGGTTCAGGTCGTTGCCGTCACCCGAAGTGAAAATCGTAGGGGAAGAATAGGTGTAGGCCCGTCCGTTGTCCCAAAGACCGCCGTCGGGTTTCGAAGCGTCCTTCTCCAGCGGGGTGAAATCGAAATAGATTTCATCGGTGTAGGTGGGATTGAGCTGTTTGTTGAACAGGGCCGAGGTCGTGATTTTGCCGTCGATGATGTACCAATAGTTGAAGGAAGTATTGGTTTCCACCACTTGCAATCCCTGTGTTTTGAGTTCGTTGGCCGAGGCGGAGACATTCATGTTGACCATGTCGCGCAAGGCTCCTCCGCTCATGGCACCATAGAGACCGTCGTCCCCGATAACCTGAAGCTCGTGTCCTCCGGCGATGGTTTCAAAACGGATGCCCGAGTTCTTGAACTGCGCGGTATCGGGAATCAGTGCCACGAATTCGGAATTCTGCGAGGCCAGCGCCAACACCAGTTCCGAACCGTCCAGAGCATATAAATAAGGAAGGTAGCGGGTGTCGCGGAAAGCACTGCCGATGACCGATGAGAAAATGGCGGGCGGGGTCATGCGGTCCATACCGTAGAGCGTGCCGTTGCAGCACATCTGACGCCAGTTCACCTGGTCGGGGTCGATGTTGATGGTCGTGCCGTACACAGTTTTGACCAAACCTTTTTTGATTTCCTCCGGGAAGACCACGAAATTATCGTTGTTGAAGGTCTGGCTGATGAAATAGCGCATGATCAGAGGATCCAGACTGTTCAAATCGGAGTAGCCGCAACCGGGAATCCAATAGGTCGTGAAGAAATTCTCTATGGCTCTGTTCGAGGGTGCGAAGACGTTGTATCCGACTCTCGAATTGACAACCATGTCCATGTAGTTGTTGCTCGGCCATTCGCAGGCGATGTTGACCAAAGAAGGATGCAAATGCTGATAAAGGTCGCTTCCGTTGCCGAAGTCGGTGGTCAGCTCAGCATCCAGGGCATATTCGCTGTAACCGTTGAACAAATCGAAGAATACAGAATAGTCAGGATTCTCCTTCAACTCCGTATAAATGGTTTCCAGCGGACGCAGCACCTGACTGACGTGATAGAGATAGCCGTTGTCGGTGATGACGGGCTCATTGTCAAGCACAGCGGCGTTGGAGACATTGAAGCCGTCGGTCTGTCCTTCGTGACGGTCGCCGATCCACTCAGTGTTGGGGAAGAAATACTCATAATTGTACTTCGCATCCACCCCCTTCGTGGCAAACAGCTGCGTGTTGAAAACAGGGATGAAGCGTTCAAAATGATACACTTTGACCGAATCGGTCCCGTTCCATTCCGTGGAGATGGCATCGCTGCTCTTGGTGCGGAACTTGTAATAACAGCCCGCATTGAACATACGTTGCTCGGCCGTAGCCTCATCACCTTCCAAGGGACGGAAATTGACCAGATTGTTCCAATCAAAAGAATAATACAGCAGATGGAAACCAATCAGTTTTTCCACTTCGGAAGGACGGGCGGCATACATTTCTTCGATGCTGCTGTAACCTTCCTCTTTCAGGTAAGCCTCAAAAGCGGCATTGTCGGGAGCCATGACGGTCAGAATGCTCTTGCCGTTGACAATCGGAGTGTTACCCGTCAAATCAATGCCTTTGAGGAAGATGCTGTACTTTTCACCTTCCTCTTGTGCAAGGACTTCATAGGCACTACCCTTCAGCCAGGATGGAACAGCATAATGTGGGTCGTCCGCCAGACGCTCGTTGCAGGAGCTGAGCAAGGCGACCGCCATCAAAGGTGCCACGAGTCCGAAAAGAATCCTTTTCTTTTTCATTTTCAAATAGTTATTAAATTTACAAAATCATATAATATATTTCTCACTGAATTCTGATTTTCTCTGTCTTGATGCTGCCGTCGGCGAAAAATTTGCGGGCCAGCACCAACTGAGGCGTGTCGTGCGATGGCATAGCGGGAAGACGACGTCCGCACAAATCGAAATACTGCACACTGACCGGTTCGATTGCGCTCTGTCTCAAAGCATCGGGTTCCGCAGGACGGATATAGATTTTCCCACTGGTCAGCAGTTCGGAAAGGTCCCAGACCTGCGTGGCGGAAGGACGGGCGGGCTCCACCGCCGTAATGCTTCCGCTGAGCGTCACGCCCGAAGGAATCGTGAAGAGCGTGAAAGAACTGTTGTCGGGAATGTCTATGCTTACTTCGGTCATATTGAGTCTCAGGATTCCGTTCAGGGTGCTGTTGGCGCCGAATTTGATTTTGGAAGCATAATTGAGCGTCTGTTTGCGATAAAGCGGCAGCTCCACAATGGCTCCTGCCTGCAGGTTGCATCCGCCGGAAAGCGTCAGGACGTCGTTGCGGTTGAACAAAGTATCGCCCACTGCCAGAACACCGTTTTGGGCCACCGTCACCTTGCCGGCGATGGAGCCTGTTCCGCAAAGTGTAGCATCGGCTGCCACATTGACGGCACCGGTTCCTTTGAATGAACCGTTGACAATCAGCCGCCCGCCTTGTACGGAAGTCGTGCCGGAATGTACGTTTGCCCCGGTCAGCCGCCAGTCTCCCGAACCGATTTTCTGAATGTTGGTTTTGCCGTGATGTCCCGTCGAACTGCAGCAGTTGTCTATCACGCCGCGGAAGGTCTCATCGGTATTGGCTCCGCCGACTATCCAGGTCATCGTGGTGTTGTCGGTATTCTTGCTGGCGCACGACAGAAACGAAGTGGCTTCTCCGGCAAGACCGCCCAGATAACAGGTGGCACCCGCCTTCCAACTGACCACACGCGTATTTTTCTGCAGTTCCACCACCGCATGGCGGAAGCCGCTGTTGTTGAGCATCAACTGGCTGCCGTCTTTGTCCGAACCGGTTCCATAGGCGTAAAGCCGGCCGTAGAAATCGTCCCAGTTGCCCGTAACGTATTCGCGGACATAGGGAATCCGGAAACAGAGATCGCCCGAGCCATAGACACGGCAGGCAATCGAACAGTTGCGGTTGGGTTCAATCGTCGAAAGAGTGCCCTCCACGATTTCCATAGGGAAGGAATATGTTTCGTAATTGCTTGATTCTCCTTTGGTTTTGAGCGTACCGCCCGCCATCACCAGTTTGGACGAACTGCCGATGCCTTTTTTGCTGATTTCGGTGGTGCTGAGATAAAGCGTCGAACCAGGTTCCAAACGGGTCTCTCCGGTATAACCGAAAAAGGCGTTTGAAGCGACAGAAAGCTGTCCGCCTTTCAGAATCAAACCTCCTGTTCCTTCCAACGTTCCGCTCATAGTCACCACGGCGTTGTTGGCAATGTCAAAAGTGGTGTTGCGGTAGAGTTTGGCCGAACGGTTGGTGGAGGTCGAAGGACCGGTGTATTGCCAGGTACCGCCGTTCCATATCCAATTTTGTGCAAATTCCTGCGAAGCACCGATGCCGCTGGGCACACCGCCGTTCTTCAAACTCGAAAAACGCAGAACACCTTCGTGCAGAGCCGTTGCCCCGGTATAAGTATGTTCGGCAGAACCCATCTGGAGACGGCCTTCACCGAATTTGTTGACAGAGGCTGTTCCGTTGATGGCTTCGCCTGTCAGTGAGAGATTGCCTTTACCGCCGACAACTACCGCCGATGGCTGGACTTTTTCCTGCACATGAATCACCTGATTGGAATCGGAGGCTATCAGCACCTGAGTCTGATCGCTATAGACCTGGCCGCTCCAATTGGCGTCGGTACGGTTCCAGGAAGCACTGCCCGCATTCCAGATGAGGTCGGGGACATAGGAATCCCATTCTATCATCGCCACATATTCGGGTTGCGTCTTGCAGGCACATTCCTGACTGTAATCGGAATAGAGTTCCTGTCCGTCGTACCTGACAACATAGGCGCGCACGCGGAAAGTATAGGATGTGGCAGGCCCCAGATCGCGGATCGTGCAATGAACCATTCCGGTCTTCGGGCCTGCCGCCGCTCCTCTGGCATCACCGGAAGTCGTCATAAGACGGTAGTCCGATGCGGGAATCCGGACGATTTCGACATAGGAATCACCTATTTTCTGCTCCACGGCAAAACCATCCTCGCCTTCGGTGTAATCCCGCCAGCTGAGCGTCAGGGAATGCTGGGTGGATTCTTCCATTGTGAAAGTGAAGGGAAGACGGAGATAAGTCTGAACCTGCTTGGCGGGAATCGAATTGAGATAATTCTCAATATTGGCATAGCCGTTGGGAGCCAGATTCATCGCATCGTTCTTGGAAGGATCGGTTCCGCAGGCCCTTTCCCAAGCATCGGGCATGCCGTCACCGTCGGTATCGGCTTCCTTCGTGAAACGGAATTGCGGCCAGTCGGTCGGCAAACCGATGGGAAGTTCCGCTTCTTTCGATATGAGCGCCCCTTCCTTGCCGAACGACATAAGTTCGTCAATCACATAGAAATCTACGGGGTCGCGATAGGGCCAACTGTCTCCCACGGATGGAATAAGGCTGTCTATCAAGTCCTTACCCGGATAAACCGGAAGAAGGGGATAATCGTAAGGGGTCTCCATGAAGGTCGGAGGGCCCGAATATTCGTTGCGGGGAATCAGATAAGGAGCGAAAAGGCCGTTGCGGTCTTTGTCCTGCCAGTTGTCTTCGGCATATATGTGGAAATTGCTGTTGCCTCCGGTAAAGGCCGCACCGCCCACCGCCGGACCGTTGATGAAAAGGTTGCTCACGGCGTTGCAGTAGCTCATGCCCTGTGAATCGCCGCCCATCAGATAACAGCCGTTTTTCCAGTTATAGACAATGTTGTTGACGTATTGGTTGGTTCCTTTGATTTTATTGTTTCGTGTACTGTTGTCCACGTAGAGATTCCGATACATAGTGATGTGGTCAGCCTGAATCAGACCGCCCGCAGAGTGAGTCATAAGTCCTTGACTCATAATACAATTCTGAATGGTGATATCGCCCAGGGCGCCGCCGTCCGAATTGATGCTGAAAGTCTCGTCCAATCCCCAACTGACGCTGAGGTGGTCGAAAATCATATTTTGTCCGTGTGCCACGCCGGCAGCGTCCTTGCCACTGTCGCCGCCCGAACCCATACGGATACGGAGATAACGGATGATGCTGTGGTCGGCGCCTGAAAACGACACGCCGTTGCCGTAGATGGTGATACCCTCACCGGGGGCCGACTGTCCCGCCACATAAAGATGATGGCTGAACACCAGACGGCTTTGAAGCTTGATGACGCCCGAAACGTCGAAAACGACAATCCGGTTGGGAGAACTGACGGCTTCGCGCAGAGAACCCGGCCCGGAATCATTGAGATTGGTCACATGATAAACAGACCCGTAACGGCCGCCTTCCGCATACTTTCCGAAGCCTTCCGCTCCCGGAAAGGCCAATGGTGACTCGGCCACACTCAGCAGCCAAGGCAACATCACAAAACAAATAGCCATGAGAGTCCGTTTCATAATACTTGAAAAAGAATTTCGATTTGCCGGAAACCGATGATGAAAAATCATTCAAACTCCGCTGTTCCGATGAACTTGAAAGGCGGAAAAAATGGGAATAGAAAGAAGTGGAAGAGTCCCTGTCGGA
>JAZRWU010000173.1:0-8632 GCA_045599885.1 Bacteroidales bacterium
GTCAGACCAGATGTTTGCCGCCGGCTTCCTTCAGATTCCGTCTCGCGGCGGACACCCTTGCCTTTGGCTGTAACCTTCCCACTATCAGGGCGGTTTTGGGACTTTCACCCTTTAGAGTACGTTCGTGCTGGACGAACTAAACAAAGGGTTCCGGAAAAGTATCGTTTCCAGAACCCTTTTTTGTTTTGTGGAATGCCAGAATGCCGTGGACTCACTTCGTCAGTTTCCATTCAAAACCATCCTTACGGTCTTTGATTTCAAAACCGAGGGCTGTCAGTTCATTTCGGATCTGATCGGCTTTGGCCCAGTCTTTATTGGCTTTGGCTTCCATACGGAAATTGAGGAGCATATCCACCACGGCTTTGTAGGCGGCTTCAGCTTTAGGCTGCGACTCGGAAGCCAAAGACTGCATTCTCAAACCCATGATATCTTCCACGAACAATTTGAAAACAGATTTGAGTTCTTCCAAATCTTCCGAAGAAATCGTGGCTTTACCGTCATAGACACTGTTGATGACACGACCGGCGTCAAACAGATGGGAAATCACAATCGGAGTATTCAAATCATCGTTCATCGCATCGAAACAACGTTGCCGCAAATCCTTGATCCCGACCGTCGAAGTCTCCGAAGCCTTCAATTCCTGAAGACGGCGGTAAGAATCCATCAAGCGTTCCAGACCTTTCTCGGAAGCCTGCAATGCCTCATTACTGAAATCGACCGTGCTGCGGTAATGCGCCTGAAGAATGAAAAAACGGATAGTCATCGGAGAATATGGCTGCTCCAACATCTCCTTACCGTCTTTATCCTTATGGCTGCCTTTGAAAAACTCATCCAAAGTGATGAAATTGCCCAAAGACTTGCCCATTTTCTGTCCGTTGATGGTAATCATATTGTTGTGCATCCAATAATGGACCATATCCGAACCTTGCGAGGCCACCGATTGGGCAATCTCACATTCGTGATGCGGGAAAATCAGATCCATACCGCCACCGTGGATATCAAAATGCTCACCCAGATATTTCTTACCCATTGCCGTACACTCGCAATGCCAACCGGGGAAACCATCGCTCCAAGGAGAAGGCCAACGCATAATATGCTCAGGTTGAGCTTTTTTCCAAAGGGCGAAATCGACCGGGTTGCGTTTTTCCTGCTGACCGTCAAGATTGTCGCGGGAAGTATTGATGACATCATCCAGATTGCGCCCGGAGAGTTTGCCGTAATGATGATCCTGATTGTATTTGGGGACATCAAAATAAATGGAACCTTCGCTCTCGTAGGCATATCCATTAGCCAGAATGTCTTTCACCAACTGAATCTGCTCGATGATATGACCGGAAGCATGAGGCTCGATGCTCGGAGGGAGCACATTGAGCGCTTCCATGGCCTGATGATAGCGGTTGAGATAGAATTGGACCACCTCCATAGGCTCCAACTGCTCCAGACGGGCTTTCTTGGCGATTTTATCCTCGCCTTCATCCGCATCGTGCTCCAAATGCCCCACATCGGTGATATTGCGGACATAGCGCACTTTGTAACCTATCTGCTGAAGATAACGGAACAGGATATCAAAAGTGATGGCAGGACGTGCGTGGCCCAGATGGGCATCTCCATAAACCGTCGGTCCGCATACATACATTCCGACCCGGCCTTCGTTAATAGGTTCGAATTTTTCCTTGCGTCGTGTCAAGGTGTTGTAGATGAATAAATCCTGTTTCATAACAGTATAAATTTGTATGGATGGTTCGAAACAAATGAAATCCAAGGGCCTTCGCTGCAATAGCGCCAAAGGCCGGAAGCCGTTGACAATATCATACGGTATCTCACATTCAGACGGACTTCTTCCAATGGAATGACATTATCTTTATCAAGACTTTTATTCTCGGGAAGGAACTCATAAAAGACACCCGCATCGGTACGGAGAAGCATCGCAGGCTCACCCAACTGATCCTGGAAACCGAAATATCCTTCGGGCGTACAGAACGAGGCATGATAGTCCATTCCCTGAACGGGCGCATTCTCAAGCTGATGAAGTTCCGGCATTCCCCGATGGAAAAACACCTCCACCTCAGGACATAGCCCGCGGATATCCTTTATGCCTTTCTCCTTATTTATATAAGTCAAAAAATCGTGATAGCGTCGCGGACGGCCGTTTATGCTGGTGATGGCCGTCTTTTGAGCCTCCTCGCAGAGAAACGCCAACTCTGCCTTTGTCGAATCTTCGTTCTCTGGATCCTGAGGGCGGACGAAAACCTTCAGCGCGAAAGGAAGCTCCTTGAGCAATATATGAGACAAATTCCTATATACCAAATCGTTACGATCGGCATCAATCCAAAGAGAGCAACCGTCAAACAATTGGCTGTTCTCTTTTTTGAGGTCCAGATAAACAGCCATGCTGTCCGCTATTCCCGTGCTGAAATTATCCACCAGCATCTGCTTGCTGACAGGAAGGAGATGCCCTTTGCTGGTCGTGTCGCTCACAGGGATGAAATACCGGTTCTGACCTGGCCACAAAAGATTTTCCTCGCCTGCCATCATCCTTTGAACGAAGGGGAGGACATCGGAATACTGCTGCACGGGAATGCGCTCACGGAAATCGTCGTAACTGTGGATGGAGTCAAAATCGTACATCTGCCCCCAGACACTGGTCCGAGCGCTTGACAACAAATCAAACAGCTGCTCGCTTTGGGCATCGAAAGGCGATTGGACAGACTCTTTCAAGTCTTCCAAACGGTCCTTGTTGAACAAACCGATGCACGGGGTTAGGAAATTGGCCATACTCTAAGAAGTTGTTTTCAAAAATACAAATTATTTCTCCTTGCTGAAAGTGCTTTTGAAATAAGAAGGCCCGGCTTGCCAAACTATTCTTGCGAAGAGGCCGATATGCTTTCCAAAGCTATACGCGCAGCCGCCTGTTGTGCAGACTTTTTGGAATAGCTTTTGGCGGTGGCTATCATTTTTTTGGACATCCATATCTCACAACAGAACTCCGGTGCGGATTTCGGGTTCTCGGAATCAGAACATTGCAAAGTCTTGAAATCGACGGGACGCTTCATACGCTGGCTCCATTCAATCAGCCTCGACTTGAAATTGACTTCTTCATGTGCGATTTCCTCAATATTGATGAAGCGCTCCAATATTTTTTTCTCAATGAAACGCTGACAGAACCGGTAACCGCGATCCAAATATACGGCTCCCACTACAGCCTCCAACGTATTGCCGTAAATTGTCTGCCGGGGAGAGACCGTTCCGTCCGCACAAAGGACAAGACCTTCGAAACCGAGTTCGAGGGCAATCTGGTTCAACATTTTACGTTGGACGATTTTGGAGCGGGTCGTCGTCAGGAAGCCTTCTTTTTCTTTGTCAAAATGATGGAAAACCAAATCGGCCACCAGAAGATCCAACACGGCATCACCCAAAAACTCCAAACGTTCATTATTGAGTTTCACTCCATCTTCACGCGTGACAGACAAGGATTTATGCCTGAGTGCCAATTTGTATAATTCAAGGTTGTGGGGAGAAAAACCCAGTATCTTTTTTAATAAAAAGTAAGACTCCTGATTCTTTTTCATCAAGAGTCCTCTAAATCTATTCAATATTCTTGCCATTCAAAATGGAAGGGTCTATATTAGTCAACGCCTGGAATGCGAGATAAAATTTCAATATTTTTTGAAAATCAGACTTGAATTGTGGCCTCCAAAACCGAAAGCATTGGAAATGGCAGCCCGGACTTCACGATTCTGCGCTTGATTGAACGTGAAATTCAAGTGGTAATCTATATCGGGATCCTCATCTCCCTCCGTGAAATTGATGGTAGGAGGCACCACTCCGTTTTTCACCGTCAACACCGAAGCCACGGCTTCAATTGCACCGGCTGCGCCCAGAAGGTGACCTGTCATGGATTTGGTCGCACCGATATTGAGTCGGTAGGCATCCTCTCCAAACAAGCTGAGAATGGCTTTCACCTCTGCGATATCACCCAATTTGGTAGAAGTGCCGTGCGTATTGATATAGTCAATATCACCTGTCTGAAGGCCGGCATCCGCCAATGCGTTCTCCATAGCGGCTTTTGCGCCCAAACCTTCAGGCTGGGGGGCCGTCATGTGATAAGCATCCGCCGAAAGACCACCTCCGGCAAATTCGGCATAAATCCTGGCGCCTCTTGCTTTGGCGTGCTCCAGTTCCTCCAACACCAGACAAGCGGCTCCTTCGCCAAGGACAAAACCGTCACGGCTGTTGCTGAAAGGACGGCTGGCATGCTGACAATCGTCGTTTCGGGTGGAAAGCGCGCGCATCGCATTGAATCCGCCGATACCGCAAGGAGTGATAGATGCTTCAGAGCCTCCGGTAATCATAAGGTCGGCCCGTCCCAGACGAATCTGGTCAACTGCCGAAAGAAGCGCATTATTGGAAGAAGCGCAAGCCGCCATCGTCCCAAAATTGGGACCGCAAAGATGATTCTGTATGGAAATGAAGCCGGCAGCCATATTGCCGATCATCTTGGAAACAAAGAACGGGCTGAAACGCGGCGTTCCATCTCCCGCATGATAGGCAGCAGCCTCTTTCTCGAACGATTCGACACCTCCGCAACCGCTGGCCCAAACCACACCGCATCGATAGGGATTCTCTTTCTCAAAATCGAGACCCGAATCGGCGATGGCCTCTTTGGATGCCACTAACGCAAACTGCTCGTACAAATCGTACTTGTTGGCGTCCTTGCGTCCGAAATATGCCTCACCGTCGTAATCCTTGACCTCGCAGGCGAACTGAGTTCTGAATTTGGAAGCGTCAAAACGTGTAACAGGCCCTGCTCCACTCACACCAGCCACCAGACTGTCCCAAAACTCAGGAACGGTCTTTCCGATTGGAGTTATTGCACCAAGGCCTGTTACGACTACTCTTCTTAATTCCATTATGGTTTGTTGGAATATTTATGACCTTATCGACAAAGGTCCGGAGTTACCGCGAAATTATTTGTCAAGAGCTTTCTCGATGTACGAGACTGCATCGGCAACCGTAGTGATTTTTTCAGCATCCTCATCAGGAATCGTAATACCGAATTCCTGCTCGAAACCCATAATCAACTCAACGGTATCCAAAGAATCGGCCCCAAGGTCGTTCGTAAAACTGGCAGTCGGAGTAACTTGTGAAAGTTCGATACCTAATTTCTCTGCAATAATATTGCTGACTTTTTCTGCAATTTCTGACATAATTCTTTAGTTTAATTGTTACACAAAAAGCGGCGCAAAGTAACAAATAATTTCAAAGAAATACTAATTTTGTACCGAAAAATATATCCATCACCCGTTTAAGCCTCCTTTTCACACCATATTATTATGAGTGACAATACTTCAAAGATACAACGGACGGCGATTTTCGCTTCCGGCAACGGCTCCAATGCCGAGAATATCATACGGTATTTCCGTGGAAAATCGGCCTCACCCGCCGAGATGGTTTCCATATATTGCAACAAACCAGACGCATACGTTTGCGAGCGCGCCAATAATCTCGGCATCCCCTGCCATTGCTTCACGCGCGATGATCTCAACGAAGGCAGAGTGTTGGAAAGTCTGAAAGAAGAGAAAATCGATTTTATCGTGCTGGCCGGATTTCTTTGGAAAATACCGGAGAATCTGCTTCTGGCCTTTCCTGATTCCATCGTCAATATTCATCCGGCATTGCTGCCCAAGCACGGCGGCAAAGGAATGCACGGCGACCATGTCCATCAGGCCGTCATAGCAGACCACGACAAAGAATCGGGCATTACGATTCACCTCATTGACAGCCGATACGACTGCGGAACCACGGTGTTCCAGGCCACTTGTCCCGTCGAAGAGACCGACACTTGGGAAAATGTGGCGGAGAAAGTACACGCTCTGGAATATCAATACTATCCCCAAATCATCGACCGGATACTCCAAGAAAGACAGTAAGAAGCTGTTTTTCTCCCATCAGTTCTCAACGTATTTGTAACCGACTCCTTTCACGGTTACGATACGGTCCTCTCCGATTTTCTCCCGGATTTTGCGGATATGGACATCGATGGTGCGGTCTCCCACCACGAGCCGGTTTCCCCAGACCAGGAAGAAGATTTCCTTGCGGGTAAACACCTTATTGGGTTTCGAAGCAAGAAGAATAAGCAGCTCGAATTCTTTGCGCGGCAAATAGATTTCCCTGCCATCCGCAAAGACCACATAGCGTTCTTTGTCTATCACCAAACCTTTTTCGGCCACTTTCGGCGTGAAAGGTTTGATGATTTTCAGCACGCGTTCCACAATCAGATTCACATTGGTGTCACGGGTGCCGAATTCATCCACGCCGAGCCTGAATCCATTCCATTGTTCCTCGAAATTCCTGTTGTCATCAATCAAAGAGTATATCTCGAAATGAATCTCCTCCTTGATTTTCCTGACTTTTTTGCAGAATTCAGCCAAACGGGGGTCATCCGCCGGCAAATCAATCAAAGCCAGACAAGGCTCCTCCTCCGACAGATAATCTAAAGCTTTTTGGATATTGGTGGTAAGTTCAAAAGCGACTCCACGCTCTTCCAATGCATCGCGTACGGTTTGTGATACCGTCGCATTCTTGGGAGCGAACAACAGGACTGAATTCTTCAAGCGGTTCATATCGGAAAGACGGATATTATGGATTTATTAAGAAACCGCAAAACTAATGTATCGATTACAAAAATACAAGTTCCGCTCTTATTTGACGGTTAAATAGTTGATGAGCCGTGTCATATTCTGAACATATTTCCATGTGGAAATAACCTCAGAAGGAAGAGGCGCGTCCGAAAAACCGGGATTCTCTTTCGACACGCTGGGGAGTGCACCGGGCCAGTAATCTTTATCTCCAAGCTGCTCCACCAAGTCTCTGACGGCTGCTTCATCCTCTTTTCTACCGCTGCCGCTTGAATAATACAAAGGGAAACTGCGTTGCTTGGCGCCTTTTCCGAGGAAGGGAGAGTCTTTGGTGACTTCCTCCAACGGCATAGCGAGGAGTTCCCCATATTGTTGCTTAAGCGAACCGATGTTGATAGTGCGATATGAACGGTAATGGGTTATCAGATTGTTGGGATCATAATCCACCCAGTATTTTCCATCGCTCCGGTGCAAATAAAGAGGTTTGTTGGTCCCCACCTCCACGAATGTCGGACAGAGAATCTGACCCTCGCGAAGATGGACGTTGAAAAACGCGACTTCCTCCGGGCTGTACTTAATGGTCTCCAGAAACTCAAACGCATCGGGGATTCCAGCAAGATATTTGCTGTTTCCCGTCCAACGGTAGAACATCATGAGATTGCCGATCATTTCGGCGGTGGCGGTGGCGGCATAACCACGAGGCTCGAAATCCCGGGCATGGCCAGGAGTGAAATTCATATCAAGCTGATGCTGCATCGCCCATCCGGCCTGAGGCTTACCGCCCTGAAGCACCAGAACGCAGGACATAGCCCTGGAAATCGGTTCGAGAACCCTGTCCTCTCCAAGCATCTGATAACAATCCAACAGGAATCGGATATTATTGGTATGCACACCGTCATTGATAGTAATGAAGGAGGAATAATCGGCCTGACCGTTCTTGACGAAGTCGTAACGCAGAGGATACCTTTGAGGCCATCCGCCGACGGGATACTGGCTTTCAATCATGAAATCTATGGCCTTATCAATGGCCGGACGGTATTTGGGGTCATAATTCTCGGAATATAATCTCAGCAGGAAACGGGCCGCATCGATAGTGCCGTCGTCGTAAGTGGCATTCCCCGAATAGTGCAGATGTTCCTGAGCGCAATACCTATATCCTTTTGCGACCGTCTCGTACCAGTCCTTGAGGGATGCCTCTCCGGCGAAATCGGCCATATAGTTCCATCCTCCACAGGGAAGCTGTGCCCAGACAATCGCCCCCGCAGCGGCTTCGGCGGCCTTGAGATAATACTCGTCTCCCGTGGCGTGATAGGCGTCAAGGAAGATATTTCCCATAGACGGAGTACCCCGTTCTATCCACATCATACTGGGTTTGGCCTCCAATTCTCCCCAGGCGCGCGAAAAATCAGGCGCATAATTCCAAAGATAGCCTCCACGGTTGGATACTTTCTCCACCATGAAAGTAGTGGCTTTTTTCATCGCATCCATCACGGCCTTGTCCGAAAGGGGTTTCCCTTTTGCTCCCAGACAGAGAAGCATACAGGCAGCCAGCATCCCCATCCGTTTCATCATTGTTCTCATTGTATATCAATAATTGTGTGTGAATTCTGTCAGATATTATGGCATGGGACTGATTCCTTCCCATCTCACATCCCATGTGCCGTCTTTGGGGAATCCGGGATTCTCCACCTCACAGCCGTCCCAACCGGCACACATCAGGCCGATGGCAAGGAGAAGCCCGCCGTTTCCGGGGAGATACATTCTGAGGGTGGACGAACGGTAATTGTTGCCACTGGGAAGGATGTTCTCCGTATGACCGTCCATCGTAATGACACGAACCGCCGCATCGCTACGGCCGACCCTCGTGGCATTCATGGCAAAGGTCGGGGAATTCCAGCTCCAATTGCTGGTGGGCCTCCAGCTTTCTGCCGCGCGGTCCATCGTTTTGCGCATATTCTCCAAGCTGAAAAGGCGGCACTCGGGCAACATTCCGT